>JAKAGN010000481.1 GCA_021815525.1 Deltaproteobacteria bacterium | reverse complement strand
CTCCTGGGGTAATGGTCGCCTGCATCTTAGCCCCTCGGTTTTTCCTTGGCAACGAAACTTTGCGGAGCCCGGAAAAAGCCGCCGCTCCCGCTTCGCCCGGCCGCGGGAGCGGCTATACGGACGGCCTCGAAATTAAAAAAGAAGGGGGGGTGTTCACAAGTCCTTGACTTTCCATTTATTTGCGACTATTTTGAAGAAACGTTCATGTATCGGGCCGCCGGGCCCGGAGGCTTTCGGGGGAATAAGAGGCAGGCCGTCGCGGATCGCGGCGGTATCACGGGTCAACGAGGGCGGCGGGAAGGCCGCCGGGAGGCAGTCATGAACAAGCTGGAGCTCGTCTCCGCGCTGAAGAACGCGACGGGCGTTTCCAAGACCGACGCGGCCAAGGTGGTGCAGATTTTCTTCGATTCCATGGCCGATACCCTGGCCGAAGGGGAGCGCGTGGAGATCCGCGGCCTTTGCAGCTTTTTCGTGAAGGAGTACCGGAGCTACACCGGCCGGAACCCCAAGACCGGCGACCCGGTGGTGATCCGGCCCAAGCGGCTGCCCTTTTTCAAGTGCGGCAAGGAGCTGAAGGAGCGGGTGGACGAGGACTGATCTGCCGCCCGGGCGGTTTTTTCGGCTTTCGCCCGCCTTCCGCGCCTGACCGGGGCGGACTGGGGTGTAAGGCTTTTGAGAGGCCTGGCGCGCTTTCCCGTATGGGGAGGGGCCCAGGCCGGCTCGTTTTTGGGGGAGATTGAGCGGGGAGAGGGAGCCCCGTTTTTCAGGGGGCGCCCAGAACCTGATCCTCTCCTCCCCAGGACCGGCTGCTTACCTTGTCTTTGGGCTTGCATCGGGCGAATGCCAAGGATAGATTCGGGATGGAGGCGTTTTTCCAGCAGACGAGGGCCAGGGCCCTCCTCTCGGCCCTTCTCGGGCAGGGGCGCATAGGTAACGCGCTCCTTTTTCTGGGGCCCGCGGGGGCCGGCCAGGAGGAGGGGGCCAAGGCCCTCATGATGGCCGCCAACTGCCCCTTTCCCGGCTCGGCCCGGGACGGCGGCGGGTTGGGGGACGTTTTCGGGGACCTCTCCCCCTGCGGCCGCTGTCCCTCCTGCCGCAGGATTCTCGGCGGCAACCACCCGGATTACCTCGTGGTGCGCAGGGAGGGGGCCTTCGTGAAAAAGGGGGCCGTTAAGGACCTCCTGGCCATGCTGGCCTTAAAGCCCGGCGAGGGGCGGCTGCGGCTCGCCGTGATCCCCGAGGCGGCCCGGATGAACAAGGAGGCGGCGAACGCCCTCCTGAAGTCCCTGGAGGAGCCCCCGGCGCAAACGGCCTTCGTGCTGGTTGCGGAAGGCGCGGCGGACCTTCTGCCCACGCTGGTTTCCCGCTGCCGGCCGGTGCGCTTCGCGCCCCTCGCGCCGGGCGTGGTGGAAAGCTTCCTCACGCGGGAAAAAAAGGCCGCGTCCGAGGCCGCCGGGATCTGCGCGAAGCTCTCCGGGGGAAGCCTGCCGCGCGCGGCGGAGCTTCTGGAATCGGGCGCTTGGCGGCGCAGCCGTTTTTTCGAGGAGCGCCTGTCCGAGCTTTTGGACGGCCGGGCCGGGGACCCGCTGCTCCGGGCCCTGCTCCTTTCGGAGCTTATGGCCCGCTCCGGCAAGGAAAGCGCCGCGGAGAGCCTCGACATGATCCGGGGCCTTCTCCGCTGCCGTCTTTCCGATGCGGGCGGCAAGGCGGCCAGGTCGGCCTGCTGCGCCGGGCTTTCCGCCGTGGAGTCGGCCCGGCGGGACCTCGCGGGTAATGTCTCCCCGCGCCTTGCGATGGACGGATTTTTTTTCTCCCTCCTCAAAAATTGAGGACGGGGGCGGATTTTCCTGAAAGAGTATCCCATGGCGAGAATTGTGGGCGTGCGCTTCAAGCCCGCGGGCAAGACCTACGACTTCGACGCCGGCGTCTTCGTGCTGGCCCTGGGTGACAGGGTGGTGGTGGAGACCGAGCAGGGCCTGGGCTACGGGGTCGTGGCCCGGCCGCCGCGGGCCTTCGAGGAGGAGTCCGAGCCCAAGGCCTTGAAGAAGATATTCCGCAAGGCCACCGAGGAGGACTTCGAGCAGGAACGGAAGATCGGAGAACTGGAGGCCGAGGCCCACGAGTTCTGCAAGGCCACCATCCTGAAGCTCGCTCTTCCCATGAACCTTTTTTCGGTGGAGTCCACCTTCGACGCCTCCCGGCTCACCTTCTTCTTCACCGCAGAGGGGCGGGTGGACTTCCGGGAGTTGGTGAAGATACTGGTCCGCCGGTTCCGGGTCAGGGTGGAGCTAAGGCAGATAGGCGTGCGCGGACAGGCCAGGATGTGCGGCGGTCTCGGCCGCTGCGGCCGGGAGACCTGCTGCGCCAGCTTTCTCAGCAACTTCGCCCCGGTGTCGGTGAAGATGGCCAAGGTCCAGAACCTGTCCTTAAATCCCACCAAGATTTCCGGGCTCTGCGGCCGCCTCATGTGCTGCCTGACCTACGAGTACGAGACCTACCGCGAGATCTCGTCCCGCTTCCCCAAGCCCGGAAAGATGGTGGACACCCCCGAGGGCAAGGGAAAGGTTCTCCGGCATAATGTGATGAAGAACCGGGTGGCGGTGAGGCTGGCCTCCACGGGGAACGAGGCCGAGTTTCCGGTTGAGGACGTAAAGCCCGAGTCCTCGCCCCAGCCCGCGCCCGAGCCGGCGGCGGCGAAGAGGCCCGAGAAGCGCAAGAAGCCGCGGCGGGGCCGCGGAGAAGGGGATAACCGGGCGGTCCAGGCCCGGGAAAGCGGCGGCGGGGAAGCTCCGCCCGAGGAGGACGCGGCCGGCGACGCGCCTTATTTTTTCCCCGAAGGCACGGACGAGACTTAGCGGAAGGCGT
>JAKAGN010000480.1 GCA_021815525.1 Deltaproteobacteria bacterium | reverse complement strand
TTTGGACCTCGGGTCATCCCTTAGACCCATGAAACACTACATAAAGTCGTACTTTAGATGTCTAATGAGTGGTTTATCCTATAAGTTAAATAGGTTAAAGCCATAAAAACTTTAAACTGCCGGCGGTTAGATTGACCGGCACTTGGCAAAAATTTTCGACCCCCGTTGCGCCCAGGGAATTACCTTGTAGGTAAAAACTTGGTGAGCCGTGGGGGAAACATATCATAAACGGAGTCTTTGGGGGAAGAATTCAAGGGGCTGGAGAGTGCAAAGCCGAGCCCTGGGAGAGGCCAAGCTCATCCATGCGGGCGCGGATGGCGGCAAGGACGCGGTTCCTGGACTTCAAGGCCCAAAGGGGCGCGACCAGCTCCGCAGGGTGCGGGTCGCCGGTGAGACGCTGGATCACGGTCCGGGGCGGAAGGCGGGAGAGGAAGGCGCTGGCGGTGTCCACGTAATCGGCTTCCGTCAGGCATTCGTAGCGGCCGGAGCGGTAAAGCTCCTCCATGCGGGAGCCCCGCACAACGTAAAGGAGATGGAGCTTGACGCCGTCGACGTCAAGCTTGGCCAGAAAATCGGCCGTGGCAATCATGTCGGCCGTGGTCTCGCCGGGAAGCCCCAGGATCACGTGGGCGCAGACGGGAATGCCCCGGGCGCGGGTCCGGCGGACGGCGTCGGCGAAGGCGGCCGCGTCGTGGCCCCGCCTGATGAGGGCAAGGGTGCGGTCGTGGGCCGACTGGAGCCCGTACTCCATCCAAAAAAACGAGCGGCGGGCGAACCCGGCGGCAAGGTCGAGGACGGCCTCCGGCGCGCAGTCGGGGCGGGTGCCTATGGAAAGCCCCACCACGTCCGGCACGGCCAGGGCCTCGCTCCAGAGGGCGTCGAGGCGTTCCACCGGCGCGAAGGTGTTGGTGAAGGCCTGGAAGTAGGCGATGAACTTTTCAGCGCCGAAGCGCTTTCTTATGTAGGCCTTGGCGGATGCGAGCTGCTCCGTGACGGAAAGCCCGCGCCCGGCCGCGCCCGTTCCGGAGCCTTGGGCGTTGCAGTAGATGCAGCCGCCAGTCCCTATGGTTCCGTCCCGGTTCGGGCAGGAAAGACCAGCGTCCACCGAAATTTTATGGACGCGGCATCCGAAGCGAT
The DNA here is from genome assembly GCA_021815525.1 of Deltaproteobacteria bacterium. Taxonomy (GTDB): domain Bacteria; phylum Desulfobacterota; class Desulfobacteria; order Desulfobacterales; family Desulfatibacillaceae; genus JACRLG01. The sequence goes on along the minus strand of JAKAGN010000480.1, from coordinate 1,745 downwards.
CCAGAAGATACGCCGTGTGGTCGCGCCACGGCGGGGGCTGGGCCTTGGGACTCATGGGCCTGGGGCTCCAGCGCGTGGTTTTAGGGCGCCATTCGTGAAGCGTGCGGACAAAAGGGAGAAAAGGGCATCCAGCTCCAGGAAAAAAAGGAGGAGGACCGGCGCCGCGAGGGGCTGGTAAAAACGGAACTCCGGCGGCGCCATGAAAACCGTCGAGGCCGCAAGGAGAAGAACGAGGCCCGCGCAGAAAAAACCCGGCGCGCGAAGGGGATGGCGCGCGAGAAGCGGAAGGAGGAGCGCCGAAAGCCAGAGGAAGACCGGGGCCGCGGGAACGTAGAAGCCCGCGAGCCGCTCCAGGAAGCGCGAGAGCCTCTGCGCGCGGGCGAGGTGCCCCGCGGCCCCGGGCGAAAGAGGCGTGGGAAGCCCGTAGGGGCGGTAGATCCGGGCTTCTTCCTCCTGCGCCCCCGGGTAGGCCCGCCCCTGGCTCCAGGAGTAGCGCTGGAGAAAGAGGGCCTTCTCGCTTTCGCCGGGCGCGCGGGTGACGAAAAAGAAAAGGCGCCGGAAGAAAAGGGAGAGCACCGCGCCGGGGTGGGCCTCCATTCCCTCGAAGACCAGGCCCTTCATGACTGGATCGAGCTGCGGTATGGTGTAACCCTTCTTATTCATGAGTATTTCGAAGTAGGAGTCCTTTCCGCAGGCCCGGCTCATGCCGTCGAAAAGGAGGTCTCTGGGCGAGAGCCGCGCCCTTTGCGCCATCTCCCGCTCATGGGTCTGCCGCAACAAGTCCTTCAGCTCGCGGTTTTTTTGCGAGTCCATCACCATCAAATGGCTGTACGAGTGGACCAGGGCCAGGGCCGCCATGTTGGAGAGGCCCAGCCGGTGATGGACGATGCGGTTGTAGCGCAGCCAGGGGAAGACGGCCGCCAGGAAAACCGCGGGCGCTATGAACGACAGGACCGCGGCCCGCTTCCAGCCGCGCCTTTTGGCGAGAACCGCGAAGGCGAAGATCACGGAAAGGGGAACCAGCGCCGCGTTCACGGCCCTAAGGAGCACCGCGAAGGCGAGAACGAGGCCAAGGAGCACAAGCAGGATGGGCCCTGGCCGGAGGCTCCACCAGGCAAAAACCAGGATCACGCAAAGGAGGGTCTGCGCGGCCAGGCCCTCGGTCATGGCGTGGGAGGCGTGGAAGAAACCCGATGGCGCAAGCCCCGCCGCAAGCACGAAGAGTCCCGCAAGAATCCATCCTCGCGCGCTTTTGAGACGGCTCCCCAGCGCCCATCCCGAAAGAGCCAGAAGAAGGGCCAAGCTCGCGTGCTGGATAAGCGCGAGAAACCGGAGCCCCACGCACTTATGGACGAGGAGGAGGAAGAGGGGGTAGGCCGGGGTCCGCAGGTAGGCCACAAACACCGCGTGTAGGCGTTCCCAGTAGCTTAGGGTGTCGAAGAAGTCGCGGGTGTCGGGCTGGAAGAAGACCTCCGGCAGCAGAATCGCGTAGGCCGCGTGGAAGGCCGCCACAGCCGCGACAGCCGCCCCGAAGAACATCTTGGCGTATTTCTTGCGGGATTCGATCAAGATTCCTTCCGGTCTCGGCCTTTTTTCTCCGCGCGACGGGTGTTGGCCTTCCTTCGCTTTTGCTACGGAATGCTGACCGGTCGAATGCGAAGCCCTCATATTCCTGCGCGGCGCGTGCATCGCACGCGCCGCGCATAAATTATCGTGGGTCCGGGGGGACGTAGTCTCCCCGGGCG
>JAKAGN010000479.1 GCA_021815525.1 Deltaproteobacteria bacterium | reverse complement strand
GAGCCCAGGATGACGTCGGCCGTCCCGTCCCCGGTGACGTCGGCAAGCAGCAGGACGCTTCCCACAGCGTCTCCGGCCGTTGCCCCGTAAACAGGGGTGAAGCCCGTGCCGCCGCTGATGTTCAAGGTGGCGGGAAGGGTCTTGCTGCCGGCCACTATGTAGACCTCGCCGGCGTTGAGCCGGGCGTCCGCGGGCCCGTCCGCCCCGGGCGCGCCCATCACTATGTCGGCTATGCCGTCACCGGTGACGTCCGCCACGGCAATGGCCGTGCCAAGGGCGTCGCCGGCCGTCTGGCCGTTTATGATCATGTTGGGGACCGTTCCGCTGGTTCCGGCCACGTCGCGGGTGCCCGCAAGGGGGGCGTCGCCGTAGAACACGTAGACCGCGCCCGCTCCGCCGTTGGCCGCGGGAGCGCCGATAACGAGGTCGGGCACGCCGTCGCCGTTGACGTCGCCTTCGGCCATGGCGTTCTTGCCCGGGGGCATCCCGTCGCCGGCGACGCCGCCGTAGATCAGGAGATTCTCGGCGCTGTTGGCCACGTCAACGGTGGCGGGAAGGGTGGGGGGCGTGGCGGTGCCGTTTATCCGGAAGGCCGCCGGAACGTCGTTCCACCCGGTCCAGGTCTGCCCCAGGTCAACGCTGTCGGCCCCGTTGCCGGTGCCGGCGGCGGTGGTCTTGTACCAGTTGAAGAGGTCGGAGTGGCCGGGCGGGCAGGAGAGCCACAGCCAGTATGTGGTTCCCTGGGTCAGCACCGTGGTGCCCGCGAAGTTGATCGTGAGCTTGGTGGCGGTGTCCGGCGCGATGGCCGCCTGGGTCTCCAGGATGGCGCCGGGAACCCCGGCGTTGTCAGTGGCCACGTGAATCAGGAAGGATGCGTCGTTGCGCTTCTGCATCCAGGCCACGGGGACCTCCACGCTGTCCAAGTAGTAGTCCTGGCCGGCCGGCACCGTGAACTGCATGGCCCGCTCGATCCGCGGCATGCAGCCGAAGATGGGGAACCAGACGCAGCCGTAGCCCCAGCCGTTGCCCGAATCGTAGGCGTCGGCCACGTCGAAGGTGTTGTAGACCACGGCAGCCCGGGCTCCAGGAGCCGCGACGGCCATTATCAGGCCAGCCGCGAGAACGGCGGCCAGGACCCTGCCACCGATTTTTAAGGCACGAAATTTTCCGGTCATGATAATTCTCCCGCGGCTAGGGTAGGACAAGGGCACTGACCACCATCTCATTTTCGCGGAATCACGGCTAAATGGACGCACGCCGGAGCCGCGGGCGGGGAAAAGGCGGGGCCCCCCTGGAAAATCTTTCGCACATTGTCCGCTATGTCCCCATTTTCACTTTACCATACTTGACGAGCCGGATGCAAGCCCGAATGCCATCCCGAATCCGGCGGTTGACTCGATGCGCGTTTTCTTTTAGGTAATTGACGTGATCGAGATGGAAAATTTTCATTTTCCGGCGCGCCAATATCGCCGGCCCGCCGAAAACGGCGGGACGCCGTCACCCTGAAAGGGCCTTTTTCATGGACATGCCCCGTCCCACCCGCGCCAAGGGCGGCTTCCGGGCCTTCCAGCATCCCATGCGCGTGGACGTTTCCTACACCTACCCCGTCCACTTCTGCCGCGACGTCCTTTCGCCGCGAAACAGGCTGCTGCCGAACCTGACATCCCTCGCCGGCGAGCCCGGGCCCTTCAAGGTGCTCTTCTTCGTGGACTCGGGCGTGATGGAGGCCTTCCCGGACCTCTCCGAGGCCCTCCTCTGCCACGCCAGAAGGCACAAGGACGCCTTCACGCCCGCGGGGACAGTACAGGTTGTGCCGGGCGGCGAGGCCGCCAAGATGACCACCGAGCCCCTCATGACGGCCCTGGACGCCATGGCCCGGGCGCGCCTGTGCCGCCACAGCTTCGTGGTGGCCGTGGGCGGAGGAAGCGTCCTCGATGTGGTGGGCCTGGCTGCGTCCCTCGTCCACCGGGGGCTCCGGCTCATCAGAATGCCCACCACCGTGCTCGCCCAGTGCGACGCGGGCGTGGGCGTGAAAAACGGCATCAACGCCTACGGCACCAAGAACTTCATCGGCGCCTTCGCCCCCCCCTTCGCGGTGGTGAACGACTCGCGCTTCCTGACCACCCTGCCGCGCGAGCACTGGATCGGCGGCGTGGCAGAGGCCTTCAAGGTGGCCATCATCAAGGACCGGCGCTTCTTCTCATGGCTTTCCAAAAACGCCGGAAACCTGGCCGCCCGCGACCTTGCCGCAATGGAGCACGCCGTCAAGAAGGCGGCCCTCCTCCACCTCACCCACATCGCCTCCTCCGGCGACCCCTTCGAGTTCGGAACCGCCAGGCCTCTCGATTTCGGCCACTGGAGCGCCCACCGGCTGGAGGTCCTCTCGGGCTACACACTGGGCCACGGCCTGGCCGTATCCATAGGAATCGCCCTCGATTCGGTATACGCCGAGCTTTGCGGGCTCATCTCCCACTCCGAGCTTACGGCCATCCTCTCCGCACTCGCCGCGGCCGGCCTCCCCGCCTTCTCGCCCCTCCTCGAAGCCAGGGCCTCGGACGGGAAGCTTGCCGTCATCAAGGGCCTCACCGATTTCCGCGAGCACCTTGGCGGCGAGCTCACCGTCACCCTTCCCGCCGGAATCGGCAAAAAGATCGAGGTCCACGCCATGGACGACACCCTGATCGAACAGAGCGTCGCGCGCCTCAAGGACCTCGCGGCGGCGCCGTGAGGAGACCCATAAAAAGATAAAAGACATGCCTCCGGCGGCCGGGGGCGCAAACCGCCCCCGGACCCCCGATATGCGCGCGCGGCCTTGCTGCGCAACGCCGCGCGCGGGTTTTCCAGGGCTTCGCATTCGGCCGCTTGGAGCCTTGGTGCTATAAAG
>JAKAGN010000041.1 GCA_021815525.1 Deltaproteobacteria bacterium | reverse complement strand
CATCAAGGGCGTTGACGCCGGCACGGAGGCCTCGGTCCTCTCGGACGCCGAGGCCCTGGCCCACACCGTGACAGGCAAGGTGAGGGCGCTTTTCGAGCCCTGATCCGGGTTTTGCCCCCACAAAGCGGCTTTTCCGAAAGCTCTCATTATGAGACGCCCGGCCATCCTGATGCTTGTCCTGATTCTTATCGGGGCTCCAAACCCTCTTTGGGCCAAGGAGGAGCCAGGCTCGGGGCGGCTCGCCATCCTCTACGTGAACGACTTCCACGGGGCCCTGGAGCCGGCGGCAAGGGCCGCGGCGGACGGCGCTGTGGGCGGGGCCGCCCGGCTCGTGCGGCTTGCGGCCGGCATCCGGCGCGCCAACGAGAGGGCCGGGATCGCAACCCTCGTGGTGAGTTCCGGCGATTTCCTGGAGGGCCCGCCCCTTTCCAACGCCAACAAGGGGGCGCTGGAGGCCCGGATGCTGAACCGCATGGGCCTTTGCGCCTACACCCTTGGAAACCACGACCTGGACTTCGGCCCTGCAAGGCTCGCGGCCTTTATGGGGGAGATCAAGGCCCCCTGCGTGACGGCCAACTTCGCCATCCTGGGAAAGCGCGCCGGCGCGCCCCTCGTGGTGAGGGCCGGCGGCGTGCTCGTCGGGATCGCGGGGCTTGTGGCCGCGCGGCAGTTTTCAACGGAAAAGCCCGAGGTGGACCCCGCCTTCCTGCAGGACGTGCGGGCATCGGACGAGACGGCGGCTGCGCGCGCCGCGGTGGCGGACCTGAAAAGGCGCGGAGCCGCCTTCGTGGTTTTGCTCACGCACCTGGGCGAAAAGGGCGACAAAAGGCTCGCGGCCGCAGTCTCCGGCATCGACGTCATCTGCGGCGGGCACTCCCACACCCCCATCCGGGGGCTTGTCAGGGCGGGCGGCGCGGCGCTGGTCCAGGCCGGCTCGGAGGGGCGCTGGCTGGGCCGCCTGGACGTGGTTTTCAAGAAGGGGCGGCCGGTTTCCATAAAGGCCGGGCTCATTCCCATAACTGCGGGTCTTCCCGAGGACCCCGAAACGGCGCGGGAGCTGGCCGGGAAGAAAAAGGAGCTGGCGGCTTCGCTGGGAAACGAGGTCCTGGCCCAAAACCGCTGCCTGCTGGAAGGCGATCCCAAGGCCCTGCGGACCCGCGAGACGGGCTCGGGGGACCTTGCGGCCGACGCCATGCGGGAGGAGCTTCACGCGGACGCGGCGGTGCTGAACGGCGGGGCGATCCGTGCCGCCATCGCGCCGGGTCCCGTCACGCGCGAGCTGGTGCGGGCCATGCTCCCCTACACCGAAAGCCCCACCCTGCTTCTTTCCGTAACCGGCCAGGACATCGCCCTCATGCTTTCCCACAGCGCCCGGCAGACGGGCGGCGGCGGTTTCCTGCAGGTCTCGGGGCTTTCGTTCGTGACGGTGCCCCTGGCGGGGGCCTACTCCGTGAAGGTTGGGGAGGAGCCCCTGGACAAGCGCCGCGTCTACACGCTGGCCGTGAACTCCTTCATCGCCACGGGGGGCGACGGCTACACCATGCTGCGGGACGTGCCGGCCGAGCGCCGGAGCGCCCACCCCTGCGCGGCCGATCTTTTGGAGCGCTTCCTTAGGACCCGCTTCGGGCGGGCTGGAAAGCCCCTCGAGTACTGCGGGCCTGCGGGCAGGATCCGAGAGGGCCTTCCGCTCTCGGGCGTGGAGCTGCTGCCTCTCCGGCCCCGGGCGGCCTTGACGCCGCCGCTTTCCGCCCTTCTTGACAGCGGCCCCCAAAAGGCCTACCCTTTGGCCGGTTTCGTTGCGAGGCCCTTTTCCCATAGCTGGAGCGCGCCATGTTCGGCGTTGGAATGAGCGAGCTTTTGATGATCCTGGTGGTGGCCCTGATCGTCTTGGGGCCCCAGAAGCTGCCCGAGATAGCCAAGGCCCTGGGAAAGGGCTTCGCCGAGTTTCGGCGCGCCAGCCAGGGCCTCCGGGACGCTTTGGACACCCAGGCCGAGAAGTCCGGCTTCACCGGGGCGTTCCGCGAGGTGAGGGACGCCGTGACGGGCGCGGCCGACGCCGCCCCGCCGGGTCCGCCGCAATCCGTGGCCGCGGAGCCCGCTCCGGCCGCCGCATCCCCCGCCGAAACGGCCGCGTCCGGGCCCTCCGCCGCGCCGGTGGAAGCGGGCGAGCCCGCCGGGACGGGAGCCGCGGCGTCTCCCCCCGAAGATACCCGGCCCGCCTGAGCGAAAGATTCCCGGCACCTTTATGGAAAGCCCACAGGAAGAAACGCCCCGCCCGGAGCAAGCCCCAGCGGGCGAGCAAGGCGCCGGCTTGAGCTTCACGGAGCATCTCCTGGAGCTTCGCCGACGCCTCATCATCTCCGTGGCGGCGGTCCTGGTGGGCACGGTGGCGGCCTACGCGTTCAAGGAGCGCATCTTCGAGTTCCTTGCATGGCCCCTCATCAAGGCCCTTCCCACCAAGGACCACGGCCTCATCTTCACGAGCCTGGTGGAGCCCTTTTTCATCTATCTCAAGATTTCCCTGGTCGCGGGCATCGTTCTGGCCCTTCCCGTCATCCTGTACCAGGTTTGGATGTTCATAGGCCCCGGGCTCTACGCCCACGAAAAGAAGATCGTCTTTCCCCTGGTGCTTTTTTCCAGTTTCTTTTTCGTTTTGGGCGCGGCCTTCGCCTACTTCGGCGTTTTTCCCTTCGGGTTCAAGGCGCTCATGGATTTCGCCGGTCCCTCCATGACGCCCTTTCCGTCCGTAAGGGAGTATTACGACCTGGTCTCCCTGACCCTCCTGGTCTTCGGCCTCATCTTCGAGCTGCCGCTTTTCATCACGGTCTTCGCCCGCTTCGGGCTCGTCACCCCGGCCTTCCTGCGCAAGTACCGGCGCTACGCCATACTGGTCATCTTCATAGTGGCGGCCATTCTCACGCCGCCCGACGTCTTTTCCCAGATGCTCATGGCCATACCCCTGTGCATCCTCTACGAGGTGAGCATCCTGGGCGCCGTGATGTTCGGCAAGGAGCGCAAGAAGCCGGCCCCGCCAGGCGCGGACGCCGCCCCCCCGCCCGGGACGCCCCCTCCGGATGAGCCGGCGGGCCCCGCGCCGGATTCATCCGGGCACGCGCCCGAAGCGCCCCCCGAGCCCCCCGCCGGGTGACCCGGACTTTTAACGGAGGAAAATCAATGGAAAAGCCTCTTTCGGGAAAAAAGGCCATAATAACCGGGGCAAGCGCGGGCATTGGGCGCGCCACGGCCCTGACCCTGGCCAAGGCGGGCGCGGCGCTTGTGCTGAACGCAAGGCGCGGGGACCGCCTTGACGCGCTGGCGGCCGAGATCGCGGCCCTGGGAGGAAGCGCGCTTCCGGTCGCGGGCGACGCGGGCGACGCAGCCGCCATCGACTCTCTTCTTGATGCCGCCCTTGGCTGGCGCGAGGGGGGCAAAAAGGTCGATATAGTGATCGCCAACGCCGGGCGCGGGCTTGCCGGGGGGATTCTTTCCAGCGACGAGTCGGCGTGGCAGGGGCTTTACCAGGTGAACGTCCTTGGCCTGGCGCGGCTGCTGCGGCGGGCGGGCCTCTACATGGCGGAGCGGAAAAAGGGCGACATCGTGGCCATAGGATCGGTGGTGGGGCAGAACATCTCGCCCTTCAGCGGCTTCTACGGCTCAAGCAAGTTCGCCGTGGGGGCGATCGCGGAGGCCCTCCGGCGCGAAATCTGCGCGTCCGGCGTGCGGGTATCGCTCGTGAGGCCCGGAATCGTTGTGAGCGAGTTCCAGGACGTGGCGGGCTACAACGAGGAGAACTTCGGAAAATCCGTGGCCCAGTTCGGAAAGCTCCTTGAGCCCCAGGCCATCGCTGACGGCATTTTATGGCTTCTGACGCTTGCGCCCCACGTCAACGTGAACGAAATCACCATCCGCCCCACCGGCCAGCCCTATCCGTAAGTACATAATTCAAGAGGCGGGTGAGGCGGTAGAGTTTATCCCGCCCGCTTGTACAGTTCGGAAAGAGTTATTTCATAATCCTTGACATGAATGGCTATGATTCCTTTTTTTCGCAACAATCTGATTTTGTTTTGATCTTTTTGAGCTTGACGGCAGGAAACAAGCCCTACCACCTTTCCGCCGTGGCTTGGCTGGATGTTTTTCCCGTGCGGTTTGCCGGTTGCTTTCCTGCAATAGCGTTCGGCCGTCTGCTCAATCTGGGTGAGGGCGTGGGGAAAATCGGAGCCCTTCAGTTCCACCACAAGAACAAGAAGGCGCTGGGGGTTTTTTGACCGGCATACGAAAACGGCGTCGGCGGTGCGTTCCCCTTTGTCTGCCAAGCCGGCGGCCAGTCTCGCCAGCACCACCTCGTCGTCTTTTTCCGTTTTGATGGTAAGGCGACGCTGTTTTTCTCCGACGGACTTTTTCCGTTCGACTGGATGCCCCGGAAACATTTCCTCAACCGCCGCGGCCAAGTCGCTTTTGGAATCAGCCACGGCCTTCCTCCAGGTCCAGAAGCTCGTCGAATTCTCGGCCCAACTGGTTGGCCGTGGCGTCAACCTCTTCGGAAGCCATGAGGCCGGTTTCCTTGTCAACAATGCTCGCGGCCTCACCATCTGAGGTCAGACGATAGGCAGCAACATCCTTGGGATTAAGAAAGGCTTTTTCTTCAGGCACCTTGCCACTGTAACTTATATGGGTTTGCATAAGGTTATTGACAGTGTAAATGATATATGGGGAGTGGGTCGTCATAAAGAAAGGATGAGTCCAGTGAACTAAAAATGTAATGGTTTCCATTATAATTCTTTGTGCAGCGGGGTGGAGATGGGTTTCGGGCTCTTCAAATATGAATGACATTTTTAGGTTTTTGAAGACCCCATACGAAGCGGCGACAGCGAAAAACGGCCATGCCTCCATCTGGCCTGAAGCTAGAATGGCTAATGGTAATATTTTTTCTTTACCACCCGGATAGATTCTGAATTTCCATACTTGGGGACCTGTTTCGGGAATATAGGCATCTCCTTTCAGTGCACGACGTTGAGCCTTGAGAATATGTTCAAAACGTGGATGAATCTTTTCTGGGGATTTTTTCTTAAGTTTTAAGCGATATTTATTATGGCGTTGGGCTCCAGCTAGGCGGTCTGCGAATCTTCTAAAGGCGAGGGGCTGATATTTTGAAAAAAGAATGCTCGGTTCACTCTCAAAAAATTTTGTCAAAAGGGTTCGTTCCGTAGGGATAAAAACAGTTTCTTCAGGAGTTTCATAGAAAAGTTTGTCGGAGTCATTATTCCAAAGATCAACCCATTGAGCCATGTCCTTTTTCAAATCAGGATTCACGGTAACGCGTCTGTTGCTCGAATTAATACTGACACTCCAATTATTGCCTTTTTTGGCATTCTCGTAGCTGATCCGTGCGGTCTTATTTGCGAAATAGCCGAAGGGCTCCCCGCGCAATTCATCCAGAATTTTTCTCACCACCTCGTTTTGCCAAGATTTGGCGCTATCCATATCGGGCGTGTACCTCCGTGCCAATTCGGAACGGAGGGTGCGGAAGAAGTACAGAACCTGGGCGACAAGAGATTTTCCCGAAGCCTGGGGGCCGACCAGAATGGTCAGGGGCTTGACCTCGATCTTGATGTTTTTTATTGGACCAAGCCCGCTTATTTTAAGAATTTCCGACATGGCGGCACTTCTCCTTGGAGATTTCTTCAAATCTTGCGGAATGGACATATCTGCGCGAAGCGGGAAGGCTTTTTATCCGTCAAATTTTCATTAACATCAAGTGTAATAATATTCAAGACTTCGGGAAACCGCGAATTTAAATGGAAATCAGCTGTAAGCAACCCCAGCGGAAGGGGGTGTTGACCGGTAAAATACGCAGTCCTCAAAATTCTGCGGGGATTGCGAAGCAATACCCGTAAAATTATTGGGGGTCCGGGGGAGCATAGCTCCCCCGGCCGCCGGAGGCATGTCTTTTACTTTTCCTTCGAGAAAAAGCTCGCCTTGAGGAACTCGCGGTTCATGCGGGCGATGTGGGCTATGGAGATCTCCTTGGGGCAGTCGGCCTCGCACTCGCGTTCGTTGGTGCAGTTGCCGAAGCCCAGGGCGTCCATCTTGCGGAGCATCCCTAGGACCCGTTTGGCGGCCTCGGGGCGGCCCTGGGGAAGGAGCGCCATCTGGGAGACCTTGGCCGAGAGGAAGAGCATGGCGCTGGCGTTGGGGCAGGAGGCCACGCAGGCGCCGCAGCCTATGCACGCGGCCGCGTCCATGGCGGCTTCGGCGTTTTCCTGGGGGACGGGGGTGGAGTTGGCCTCGGGCGAGGAGCCGGTGTTCACCGAGATGAAGCCGCCCGCCTGGATTATGGAGTCGAAGGCCCCGCGGTCCACGGCGAGGTCCTTTATCACCTTGAAGGCCCGGGCCCGGAAGGGCTCGATGGCGATGGTGTCGCCGTCTTGGAAGTGCCGCATGTGGAGCTGACAGAGGGTTGTGCCGGCCTCCGGCCCGTGGGCGCGGCCGTTCACCACGGCCCCGCACATGCCGCAGATGCCCTCGCGGCAGTCGTGGTCGAAGGCCACGGGCTCGCGGCCCGAAAGCGTAAGGTTCTCGTTCACCACGTCGAGCATTTCGAGAAAGCTCGAGTCCGTGGAGATGCCGCGGGCTTCGAAGGTCTCGAAGGCGCCCTTTTTTTCGCCCTGCCTCTGGCGCCAGATTTTAAGCGTAAGATTTATGGTCCGCGCGCTCACTTGTAGCTCCTTTGGGTGAGTTTCACGTTTTCGAAGGTCAGGGGCTCCTTGTGGAGCACGGGGGCCTTTTTATCGCCCGCGTACTCCCACGCGGCCACGTGGCAGAAGTTCTCGTCGTCCCGCAGGGCCTCGTTTTCCGGCGTCTGGAAGGCCTCGTTGAAGTGGCCTCCGCAGGATTCGCGGCGCGCCAGGGCGTCGGTCACCATAAGCTCCGCAAACTCTAGGAAATCCGCCACCCGGCCCGCGCGCTCCAGGGACTGGTTGAAGTCGGCGCGGCCGCCCGGCACCCTGACGTTCTCCCAGAACTCGGCGCGGATGGCGGGGATGCGGTCCAAGGCGTTTTGGAGGCCAGCGTCGGTGCGGCCCATTCCACAATCGTTCCACAGAAGATGCCCCAGCTCCTTGTGGAAGTCGTCCACCGTGCGCTTTCCGCCGATGCTGAGGAGCTTTTCGATGCGGGCCACGGCTTCCTTTTCCGCGTCCGCGAAGGCCGCGCTGTCCGTGGAGACCGGCTCCAGGCCCCCGCCCGCCAGGTATCCGCCTATGGTGTAGGGGATCACGAAGTAGCCGTCCGCCAGGCCCTGCATGAGGGCCGAGGCCCCCAGGCGGTTTGCGCCGTGGTCCGAGAAGTTGGCCTCGCCCAGCACGAAGAGGCCCGGGATGGTGGACATAAGGTCGTAGTCCACCCAAAGCCCGCCCATGGTGTAATGGATGGCGGGGTAGATCATCATGGGCGTCGTGTAGGGGTCCTCGCCCGAAATCTTTTCGTACATGGCAAATAAGTTGCCGTACTTCTTCTCGATCACGGCCTTGCCGTCGCGCTCGATGGCGTCGGCGAAGTCGAGGTACACGGCAAGCCCCGTCTCGCCCACGCCCATTCCGGCGTCGCACATGAACTTGGCGTTGCGGCTGGCCACGTCGCGGGGAACGAGGTTGCCGAAGCTGGGGTACTTGCGCTCGAGATAATAGTCGCGCTCGGACTCGGGGATGTCCTTGGGCTTCCGCGCGTCGCCCTTGGTTTTCGGCACCCACACCCGGCCGTCGTTCCGCAGGGACTCGCTCATCAAGGTGAGCTTGGACTGGAACGCGCCGTGCACCGGGATGCAGGTGGGGTGGATCTGGGTGAAGCAGGGGTTGGCGAAGAAGGCCCCCTTCTTGTGGCAGCGCCACGCGGCCGTCACGTTACAGGCCATGGCGTTGGTCGAAAGGAAAAAGACGTTTCCGTAGCCGCCCGTGGCCAGGACCACCGCGTGGGCCTCGTGGCGCTCCATCTGGCCCGTGACGAGGTTCCGCACAACGATGCCCCGGGCGCGGCCGTTCACCACCACGAGATCCAGCATCTCCCGGCGCGGGAACATGGTGACCTTCCCGGCCGCTATCTGCCGCGAGAGCGAGCCGTACGCGCCAAGCAAAAGCTGCTGGCCCGTCTGCCCCCTGGCGTAAAAGGTGCGGGAAACCTGGGCCCCGCCGAAGCTGCGGTTGGCCAGGAGCCCGCTGTACTCCCGCGCGAAGGGGATGCCCTGGGCCGCGCACTGGTCGATGATGAGGTTACTGACCTCGGCGAGCCTGTAGACGTTGGCCTCGCGGGCCCGGAAGTCGCCGCCCTTCACCGTATCGTAGAAGAGCCGCCACACCGAGTCGCCGTCGTTGGGGTAGTTCTTGGCGGCGTTGATGCCGCCCTGGGCCGCGATGCTGTGCGCCCTCCGGGGGCTGTCCTGTATGCAGAAGGTCTTGACGTTGTAGCCAAGCTCCGCAAGGGAGGCCGAGGCGCTTCCCCCCGCCAGGCCCGTGCCCACCACTATCACCGTGAACTTCCTTTTGTTGGCGGGGTTGACGAGCTTCAACTCCGCCTTGTGCTTCCGCCACTTGCCCTCGATGGGTCCGCCCGGGACCTTGGAATCAAGCGTCATTTAAGGACTCCTTGGATATTTTCACGGGATCAGCCCGCTACGTGGTTCACCGCGAAAAGGAAGAAGATGGGGATGAAGCCCAGGCCCACCGCCACCAGAAGGCCGAAAAGGATCGAGAGCTTTTCGATCCCGGGCATGTACTTGGGGTGGTTGGCCCCAAGGGTCTGGAAGGCGCTCCAGAGGCCGTGGCGCACGTGGAGCGCCACCACCAGCATGGCGGCCGCGTAGAGCGTGACGTTAAGTGGGCTTTTGAAGTAGTTTGCCACGAAGGCGAAGAGGGCCGTGGGTTCCGGCGGATTGAGTCGAAACTCGAAGAGGTGGTAGAGGACGAAGGAGAGGATGAGGAGCCCGGTGTAGGGCATGGTGGCCGACGACAGCGTCCGGCCGCCCGCCCATTTCTTGCCGGAGTAGCGCTCGGGCCGGGCCGCGAGGTTCTGGATGAAAAGGAGAAGCCCCGTCGTCACGTGGACGCAGGCGAAGAGGACAAGGCCGATCTCGGCCGCCTTCACCACCAAGGCCAGTTCATGAAGGTGCGTGGCGTAGCCGTTCAGGGCCGCGGGCCCAAGGTAGGCCGTGAAGTTCCCCGCCAGGTGCCCGGCAAGGAAGCCCACGAAGCCCAAGCCCGTCACGGCCATGAGGGATTTTTTCCCCACCGAGCTTGAAAAAGTCCGGATGACCCAATCCATAAGCGACTCCTCGACAGATAGGGGACGGAAGTAATGGGAAATGGCGGCGTCTTGTGATTGACCCGATTCCCGAAAAGGACTGCACAGTTTCTAGACGCATCGCGGAGGAAGAGTCAACCCTATTTTCTTGATTTTCAGGCTGGCGGCTCCGCTGACCTCGAAACACCCGCACGAGTTTTTGCATAAGAGTGAAAGGTCTTGACATGCAAACCAGAGCTTGTTAATTTTTAACTTAACAAAGGGCGGCAGTAGAATTAACTTCGTTATTTTATTTAACTTATTCTCGATTAGGCGCAATGGGCCGTGGAAAAAGGTTGACATGTGTAAGGGTTATTGTTAAAATATAAGTTAACATCTTGGTCAAGGCGGACTCGCCGCTTGATTATTGCTAAGTCTAACGGCTATATATAGAGTTAGCTATAATATTTCATGGGGCCGTGATAGAGGCTAAGGAGATGCCATTGTGCTAAGCGCAAAGGAGCTTTTCAAAGGTGAGAGATTCACTATTTACGAAATAGTGCGGGAGGGGAAGTCCGAAATAAAGGATTTTCTCCAGTCATTGAAAAACGAGCGGAGAGAACTCCATAAAAAACTCGTAAAGCTCCTTGAAATCATTGCGTTTCAAGGCCCACCTAAAAATGAGGAAAAATTTCGCCTCGAAGAGGATGGAATTTACGTTATCAAGTCTTTTCAAGCGCGGATATTTTGTTTTTTCGATGCGGGCAAAATGATTATGCTCACACACGGCGTAATAAAGAAGGGGGATAGGGCGCGACCCGAAGACCTCAAGAAAGCGAAGGATATTAGGAACGCGTGGATGGACCAGAAGAGGAAGCGAAAGCCATGAAAGACGAACGCACCTGGTTTGAAAAGGACCTGGACGAAATCCGGGATACCTTCGACTATCGGTTGGCGGACCTGGAATTCGAGTTGACTGAAAACATTGCGAGCCTCATGCTCGAAAGAGGCATCAACAAAGCTGAACTGGCCCGTCGTTTGGGAACCAGCCGGGCGGCGGTCACCATGTTTCTTCGGGATGGCTCCAACCTCACCTTGAAGCGGATGCTCCGGGTGGCGGATGCGCTGGACGCCGAGCTTGCTGTGAGGATCGCCCCCCGCGAGACCATGGCGTTTTCCCAGCATCCTCCCTCGGAGTCCATTTTGATTCGGGGGGTAACGCCCCCGCGCCTTGTCGACCCGACGAGCTTTTTCCCAAGTGCGGGTTTTTCAGACGAATATCCACTGACAGTGAGAGAAGATCATGCCCGGAATGCGGCTTGAAGATGTGAGGCTTTATCGCACCCGTTTCGAGTTGACCGGAAAACCGGCCGACCCGCGGAAAGAGCTTGCCTACGAGCTTTACGGCAACAATGCGTACGAGGCTGAAAGCCGCAGGCTTTGGCTCACGGTGGGGGTGCGCACCCCCGCCGATGCAACGGAGCAGCCTTTTCTCTTCGATGTCGCCTACACCGGTCTTTTTCTTTTTGACGGTGAGGCCGACGAAAAAATCGTTAACCGCTGCGTTGAAATCAATTGTCCGGCCATCATTTTTCCCTTTGTACGGGAAATGTTGGCCGATCTCACCCGCCGGGCCGGGCAGCCGCCCATTGTTTTGCCCGTGGTGAATTTCGTCGCGCTGTCCCAAAAGGCTCAGCAGGCTATCGGACAAAATGATTCCTGCCCGCCCGAACCTGTACCTTCGCCTAAAAAGCCACGCAAGAAGGCAGGCGCAACGCGCACGAAAAAAACAGCCAAGCCCTCCTGAAAAGGAAAACCCCGCGAGTCCTCTCCTACTTTCCCTCCCGGCAGTCGGGGCACAGGAAGCGGCCGTCCTTGGGCTCCAGGCAGGCGGCGCAGCAGGGCTTTTTGCAGCCCGGGCAGAAGGTGGTGGCGAAGCGCTCCGGGTGGCGCGGGCAGATGTTGGCTCCGGCCTTGGCGGTCGTGGCGGCGGCTCCGGCGGCCGGGGCGGTGCTTCCCGTGGCTGGACCCGCTCCGGCCGCGGCGCGGGCGGCTTCCTCGGCGGCCTTGGCGGGGGAGGAGGAGGGTGTCGTGACCAGGACGGCGCGCTCCTTTTTGCTCAAGCCCTCGATGGATTCCGGTTGGGCCGGTTCCTGCCTTGGCGGGCGGAAGGGCGCGGGCGTTTCGTCGGGCGAGGGAGGGGGCTTGGGCGTCGCGGGCTCCTGGCTTTGGGGCTCGTCCGCCGGGGGCAGGGGGCGGAAGACGGTGCGGTCGGAGGACTCGTCCCCGTCGTCGCCCTTGCGTTCCGGGAGCACGAAGCGGTAGCGGAAGACGTCGAAGGAAAGCTCCATGCCGTTTTCCAGGCGCACGGAAATATAGGGGGGCAGGGGCTTGTCGTTCACGAAGGTCTTGTTGCGGCTGTTCTGGTCCTGGATGAAGAAGGCCCCTTCCCGGTACTCGATGACGGCGTGGAAGCGGGAGACCTGGGGCTTTTCGATGGCCACGTCGTTGTCCCGTTTCCGGCCGATGCGGGTTACGGTGTTGACGATAAGTATCGGCCGGCCGGCTCCCTCGCCCAAGGGCACGAGGCGGGCCTGGGGAAGGACCGGGCCGGGCTCGGGCTCCGGCAGGACGCCGGTCTTGATGCGCATGGCCGCCTTGCGGGTCCTGCGGGAGCGCCACCAGACGATCAGAACGAAGATGGCCGCGCCCGCCGCCACCTGGAGGGAGTAGGGCGGGAGGCTCCCGCCCGGGGGCGGCGCGGGCGCCGGAATCGCGGGGCGGGCCG
>JAKAGN010000478.1 GCA_021815525.1 Deltaproteobacteria bacterium | reverse complement strand
GATGTCGTAGGCCGGGTCCGAGGAGGCCGCGTTGATGCCGCCCCGGGCCCGGGGCTCGATCTCCCCGGTCTTGGCCCGTATGAGGAGGGGCAGGAGCGCCTCCTGCCAGGGGGCGAGGGAGGCCTTGGGGTCGCCGGGCGTCTTCTTCTTGATCCAGGGGTGGGGGAGCGAAAGCCACGACACCCAGTAGAGGGCTTTCTTGCATTTTTCGTTGATCTCGTCAATCAAGGCGCGGTCGTCCACCACGATGAACTTCCAGGGCTGGTTGTTTCCGGCCGATGGGGCGAAGCGGCCGGCCTCGATGACGCGGCGGATCATGGCCCGGGGCACGGCCTTTTTGCGGTAGAGGCGGTTGGAGCGGCGCTTGTAGATGACCCGCTCGGTCTCGGTGAGCTCCGGCGCTATCTCGTCGAAGGGGCGGCCCGACATGTCAGCCAGGGGCGAGGGGTAGGACTTGGGCGCAGGGTAGAGATGGTCGTTTTTCCAGAATCCCTCCGAAACCCGGTAATCGCCCTCGATGGTGACGGCTTTCTCAGGGCACACGGCCGCGCAGTTCTGGCAGGTTATGCAGCGGAAGGCGTCGTAGCGCCCGTTGGGGCGGGCTTTCTTGTCGAAAAGCTCCAAAAGCTGGATGGGACAGGCGCGCACACAGCGGCCGCAGCCCTTGCATTTTTCCTCGTCCAGCACGAAGCGCGCGAAACGGGCTTCCGGGAGGTTCATGAGCCGGATTTTCCTAAAAAGCATGGTGGCTTACCTCTTTTTCGGATTCGCGGGGTTGGGGAAACGGATTTTCAATTAGGCGGCTCGACCATTGGAGCGATTAGCCCAAATTGAACCATGAGTCAACCTGATTTCGCCCCATTGGCGGGTCGAGCCGGCGGGACAGGCCATCTGTTTACCTTTAATTGTATATTTAGCCATTTATTGTGATTCCACTATGATGAAAGACCATTAAGATAAAAAACGCTTGCGTTTGACGATCAATCAGAATATGAATAGTCAAGAGATAGTAACGCGCCTGTAACGCCTTATCGTCGGCCGCGCCGCCCGCCCGGAAAACGGCGGGGAAGACCATATCCCGGCCCGAAAGCGGCACGAAGGAGACCCCCATGGACAGCCCCCCCAAATGGTTCCGCATCGGACAGCTGGAAAAGCTCTCCGGCGTGAACCGCCGCACCATCCACTTCTATCTCAAGGAAGGTCTTCTTCCCACGCCCATGAAGACCGGCAAAACCATGGCCTACTACGACGAGACGCACCTTGCGCGCCTTAAGGCCATCGCGCTCGCCAAGGAGGAGGGCCTGCCCCTTTTCGCCATAAGGGAGAAGCTGGCGGCCTTGGACGAGGAAAAAGCCCGGCCCGCGGCCCCCGCAAAGGGCGAGGCATCCAGGAAGGCCCTGCCTAAAAGCGCCCAGGGAAGCCGCACGCGGGAGTTGGTGCTGGACCTGGGATGCCGCCTGTTCCGGCAGAAGGGCTTCAAGAACACCAAGGTTTCCGACATAACCAAGCGCCTCCAGGTGGGCAAGGGCACATTCTATTTCTACTTCACCGACAAGAAGGAACTCTTCCTGGAGTGCGTGCCCCGCATCTTCGCCGAAATTTTCTCGGGCGGATGGGAAAAGATCGCCCGTGAGTCCGACCCCGCCGCGCGCCTCAGGATCCGCGGCCAGCTGGTGTGGCCAGTGATAGGCGAGTTCTGCTCCATCCTTTCCCTGGCCAAGGAGGCCATGGAGGACCCGGATCCCAAGCTACGGAAGCTGGGCGAGGACATCTACGCCTCCATATGGGGCCCCGTGGTCTCGGACATCAAGAGGGGAATCGCGGCGGGCATCTTCCGGCAGGTGGATCCCAAGGTGCACGCATCCATCATCATCGGCGCCATCGAGGGTCTCCAGCACCTCCTGAGCCACCACAACGAGGTGCCGGCCGAGGCCTACGACGACGCCATCTTCAACCTCTTCGTCTCGGGAATCCTGGAGCCGGGCCGAAAGGCATAGTAGCGATTAACTATCTATCTACTACATATTACCGCACATAAAAATCTCCTATACCTCCTTTCACGTCCGTAAAATTTTCCTTGACTGACCAGTCTATTTCGAGTAAATATCCTTGACCATAGAGTCAACCAAGGCGAAAATTTCCACGCGGGAAAAGGGAAAGGCGAAAAAATGCGTGACGTGGCCATTATCGGGGTCGGGATGACCCGCTTCGGCAAGATGCCGGACAAAAGCATAAAGGACCTGGTGAGGGAGGCCGTGACGGACGCCCTCTCGGATTGCAGGTTGGAAATCCCCGACATCGAGGCCGCTTACGTGGGCTCGGCCGCGGCGGGCCTCATGACCGGCCAGGAGCAGATAAGGGCGCAGGTGACCCTTTCGGCGATGGGGATCGAGGGCATCCCCATGTATAACATTGAAAACGCGTGCGCCAGCTCGTCCACGGCCTTTTCCACGGCCTGGACCGCCGTGGGCGCCGGGCTCTACGACTGCGCCCTGGTGGTGGGCTTCGAGAAGCTCTACGACGCCGACAAGAAAAAATCCTTCGCGGCCCTAGGCTCCGCCGTGGACGTGGAGCTTGTCAAAAAATTCCTGGAGGACTTCGCCAAGTCCCAAAAATCCAAGGAAAAAATACTTTCCGAGGGCGCGGGCGAGAAGAAATCCATCTTCATGGACATGTACGCATACTACACCCGCATGTATATGGAACGCTACAACCTGACCCAGGAGCACTTCGCAAAAATCGCCGTCAAGAGCCACAAGAACGGCGCCAAAAACCCCCACGCCCAGTACCAGGAGGAGGTCACCCTCGAAGATGTCCTGAAATCGGGCGACGTGGCCTTTCCCCTCACCCGCATGATGTGCTCCCCGGTGGGGGACGGCGCGGCCGCGGCCATCC
>JAKAGN010000040.1 GCA_021815525.1 Deltaproteobacteria bacterium | reverse complement strand
CGTGCGCAAGAACGGCTCCTACGTCATATCCGGGCAGAAATGCTTCGTCCCCAAGGCTTCGGCCGCCAAATACATGCTAGTGGCGGCGAGCCTGGACGGCGCGCCCCAGCTCTTCATCGTGGACGTCAAGAACCCGGGCGTCTCGGTTGGCGAGCGGGAGCGCACCCTGGGGGTTTACGCACTCGACCTCTACCCCGTGACCTTGACGGACTGCGAGATCTCCGCCGATGACCGACTTGGCGGCGAGGCGGGCTGCGACTTCGACAGGGTTCTCTCCAAGACCCGCGCCGCCATGGCCGCCATGGCCGCCGGCGTCTGCCGGGCCTCCCTCGATTTCGTCAAGAAGTACGCCAGGGAGCGCGTGCAGTTCGGCGAGCCCATCGCCCACCGCCAGGCCGTGGCCTTCATGATCGCCCAGATGGCCTACGAGACCGACGCCATCCGCCTCCTGGCCTGGAAGGCGGCCTCGGCGCTGGAAGCCGGCAAGTCCGCCCGCCGCGAGGCCTACCTGGCCAAGCTCTACGCCGGCGAGACCGGCATGACGGTGTGCGACTTCGGCGTACAGGTCATGGGCGGCCACGGCTACATCCGCGACTACCCGGTGGAGCGCTACTACCGGAACATTCGTGCGATTTCCACGGTCGAAGGTTTGGCTACATTGTAGACGCCCGTCTAAAAACGCGAACTGCTGCGTTGCGCTTCGCCTCGCGGCTCGGTCACGTACGGAATAGTACGCTCCCTCGCGCTCGGCTAGCGCGCCTTGCATTTCATCGTTTTTATCCGGGCTTGCCGGCAGGCCTTGATGGTTGATCTCAAGCCGGAGAGCTTTTTTACAGGTAACATCATCCCCCAAGGATCAAAAGGAGCATTCCATGATAGACCTGGAAACGCCCGAATATCTGGAAAAGGTCAGGACCGCCATGAACTCTCTGGCGGGATCCATGCTGCGCCCCATAGCCCGGAAGTACGACGAGGCCGAGCACACCTACCCCGCCGAGTTGGACGCCTTCCGGGGCATCCAGGTCATGGGCCGCAAGAAGAAGAAACCCGTCGAGGGAGAGCCGGCCAAGCCCAAGAGCGACAAGCCCGCGGCCGGCCAGAACCTGGGGACCGTGGTGACCGTGGAGGAGATGTGCTGGGGCGACTGCGGCCTGATGCTCTCCATACCCAACGCGGGCTTGGGAAACGCCGCCATCGCGGCCGTGGCCACCGACGAGCAGCTGGAGCGCTTCGGCAGCAAGTGGGCCGCCATGGCCATAACCGAGGCGGGCTCGGGCTCCGACGCCGGCTCCATCACCGCCACCGCCGATCTGGACGGCAACGAGTGGGTCTTAAACGGCGAGAAGATATTCGTCACCTGCGCAGACCGCTGCGAGGCCGTCGTCGTGTGGGCCACCGTGGACAAGAGCGCCGGGAAGGCCGGCATCAAGAGCTTCGTGGTGGAGAAGGGCACGCCGGGCTTCACCCTGGATCACCTGGAGCACAAGCTGGGGATCCGCGCCTCCGACACCGGCACCTTCGTGCTCGCAAACTGCCGCATCCCCAAGGACAACATCCTTGGAAGCGCGGAGGTCAAGAAATCCACCGAGGGCTTCAAGGGCGTCATGAAGACCTTCGACAACACCCGGCCCATGGTGGCGGCAATGGCCGTGGGCGTGGCCAGGGCGTCGCTGGACCTTCTGAAGGAGAAGCTGGAAGCCGCGGGCGCCAAGCTCGACCACGCCGCCGCCCCCAACAATCTTCCCGCCCGCGAGAAGGACTACTACATGATGGAAGCCACCCTGGACGCCATGCGCCTTTTGACCTGGCGCGCCGCCTGGATGGCCGACAACGGGGAGTTCAACAACACCGAGGCCAGCATGGCCAAAGCCAAGGCCGGCAGAAGCGGAACCCTCATCACCCAGAAGGTGGCCGACCTTTTGGGTCCCTTGGGCTTCTCCCGCGCGGAGCTTGCCGAGAAGTGGATGCGGGACTCCAAGATACTGGATATCTTCGAGGGCACGGGCCAGATTCAGCATCTTATCGTGGCCCGCAACGTTCTGAAGCTCTCGTCGAAGGAGTTGAAGTAGCGCGGCCGATTACAAGCGCGATCCGCCAGGCCGTCCACAAGCGCGATCCGCTGTGTTGCGCGTCGCCGGGCGCGGTGCGCACGTATCTCGATACGCTTACGCCCGCGCCCGGCTCGCACGCCTTGCGGCTCATCGCTTGTGATCGGCCTGGAGCCGCCCCCTGTTTCAGGTATATCCGCTGACCTATGGCGGCGGAGGGCTCCGGGACGGGGCTCGCGGGGGCATTTCTTCGATCGGAGGGGGTTTTCATGATGGCGCTACCGGGCTTTGTTCCCCACGCGGGGCAGGGGATTATGCAGTACGGCTTTTACTGGCTGTTGCGGTTTTCGTCCATCAGGTTCCCATCCTTCGCTGAGCGGTTGAGGGAGAAGGACTTTTCCTTCGAGATGCGGGTGAAGGACGGAAGCGAGCGCCGCTTCTACACAGTTACGGGCGGCAAGGTGCGTTCGTGCCTCTGGGGAGGGGGGGAGCCCACCTTTTCGCTGGTCTGGGCCACGGCCGAGGACGGCAACCGCACCATGACGGAGATCATGACCGCCAAGCCCAAGGCCCTCATGAAGGCGGTTATCGCCGGCAAGCTCTTCCTGGAGGGCGACGCCTCCATGGTGGGCTGGTTCCTGGAAACCCTTAACGCCATGAACCGGCTCTACCGCAAGAAGCCCGAAAAGCCCCGCTCCGCGGCATGACGGCCCGCGCCCGGCCGAGGGGCCTCGCGCGTTCACGGCCGTGGAAGGGGAGGGGGAAGCCGTGATCGAACGCAGATATTATTATGGATAAGCTTTTAGGAGGCTCTCCCCTCGAAGGCCTTTCCCCGCCCCGTCAAGGGTTATGCCAGAGGGACTTGTAAAGCTTCGTCTTCTCCGGGGGCCAGCGCGTGCAGAAGGCGGGCTTGCCCTTCATCACCATCATCATGCAGGAGTCTCCGCAGGCCGGGTCGCAGCGGTTGATGTCCCGGTCCCGGCCCTCGCGGACCTTCCGCGGCCACTCGGGATCGGCAAAAAGGACCCGGGCCAGCCCCACCATATCCGCCGAGCCTTCCGAAAGGATTTTTTCCGCGAGCGTTCCGTTCTCGATTCGTCCCGCCGCTATAACCGGAATTTTCACCGCCTTTTTGACGGCCGCGGCCAGCGGGACCATGAAGCCGGGCTCAAGCGAGCGGGCGAGGATCTCGGGAAGGATGAAGGACTCCCACGTGCCGCCTGAAACCGAGAGGTAGGCGGCCCCTTCCTCCTCCAGGGCCCGGGCGAGGCCAGCGGACTCGGAAAGGCCAAGGCCCTCCGGCATCCACTCGTCCGCCATGAAGCGGTAGCCCACCGGAAAGCCCGGCCCGGCGGCCCTGCGCACTGCCCGGAGCAGCTCCAGGGGAAAGCGCCGCCGGTTTTCCGGCGAGCCGCCGTAGCCGTCCGCCCGGCGGTTGGTCCAGGGCGAGGCGAACTGTGCCAGGAGGTAGCCCGAGGCCCCGTGGAGCTCCACCAGGTCGAAGCCGGCGGCCCGCGCCCGCGCCGCGGCCGAGGCGAAGCGGGCCGTTACGTCCTCGATGTCGGCCCCGTCCATCTCCTTGAACTTCCGGTTGAGGCCCACGGTGTCTATGTCGGTGGGCGCCAGAGGAAGGGGGGCGTCGGCGAAGCGGCCCGTGTGGTTCAACTGAATGCCCGCAAGCGCGCCTTCCGACTTGATGGCCGCGGCGAGCTTCGAGATGCCCTCCACGTCCCGGTCCCGGTCGATTCGGAGCATCCTTTGCGAGCCGCCGCCCCGCTCGAAGTCCACGGCCGAGCTTTCCACCACCACAAGCGCCGCGCCGCTTCCCGCCATCAGGCGGTAATGGTCGAGAAGAAGCCCGCTAACGCATCCGCCCGGGCCGGCGTAGCCCAGGTACATAGGCGTCATGGTGATGCGGTTTTTAAGGACGAGGGGACCTACGGCAAGCGGCGTGAAAAGCCTTTCGCGCATGGGGGCCTCCTATATGCAGCTTGCGTTCAAAGAAGGAGGATTGCAGGGGTAAGGGGACCTTGGACGGCTTGGCGAAAACGATGAGCCGCAAGGCGCGCGAGGCGCGCGCGAAGGGAGTGTGCTGTTCGCACATGACCGAGCGCAAGACCGAAGCGCAACAC
This sequence comes from Deltaproteobacteria bacterium, assembly GCA_021815525.1. Lineage (GTDB taxonomy): Bacteria > Desulfobacterota > Desulfobacteria > Desulfobacterales > Desulfatibacillaceae > JACRLG01. The sequence goes on along the minus strand of JAKAGN010000040.1, from coordinate 7,902 downwards.
AGCGGATCGCGTTTTCGCCGAGCCGTCAGGCCACGACCCAGACGGCCTGTGGGCCCGCCTCCCTCACCAACCGGGAGGACACGCTTCCGAACATGAACTCCTCCTTCTTGCTCACGCCCCGGCGTCCCACCACGATGGTTTCGTAGCCGCCCTCGTGCTTTTCCCGCAGGATCACGTCCGCCGGGGTCTCCGGGGCCACGGCGAAGAGGAGCTTCGTCCGCACGCGGTCCGGGGAAAGGCCCGCCGACACGAGGTCGGCCCGGCGCCCTTCCAGCAACATGCGGCCGCCCGTTTCCAGCTGCTGCCTTCTCGTGGCGCGTTCCGATGGCTCGGGCACGGTGTCGGCGCCCGGTTCCCGGACCACGTGAAGAAGCGTCACGCGAATTTCGGGGTGGTTGCCCACCATGCGGGCCACGTAATCCACGGTGCGCTTGGCGTTTTCCGAATGATCCACGGAGATCAGCATGGCTTTGGTCCTCCTTGACGCAACAATCCCTTTGAACCGGCCCGGAAAAACCGGCGAAAACGCGGAGCCTGAAGCCGCCCGCCCCGGAAAGGTGGCGCGGCCGACTCAAGTCGCCGCGGCGGAAAGGTCGCGCGACGAGGCGGACCGCTTGTTGCGGCGATACGAGAGGGGAATGACCGCGGCGGGCGGCGCATCCCTTTCCCTTAGTTCGAGGGCCCGGACCGCGGCCTCCTTGAGGGCGGGGGCGAAGCGCCCCAAAAGCCCGGACCGGGAAAAGTCCCGCCCCGGCGAAAGCTCCGCCCGGAAGGGCTCGCCCAGGATCAGGGTCGCGGTGTAGTTGGCGAGCTTCATCATGCGCAGTATTTTTTTGATGTCGGCCCGCTCCTTCCGGGAGTAGGCCTTGGAGAAAGCGAAAATCTCCGGCCCCCGCGGCTCCCGGCCCCGCAGTATGGCGAACTTCCGCGCGTAGTTGAAGGCCAGCCACTCCCTTTCGGTGAAGTCGATTTTTTTGAGGGCCACGAGCCGGTCGATGTCGGCGCGCGTGAGCCCCAGCGACATTCCCCAGGCCGAGTGCGCCCTCGTGCACAGGCCGCAGTTGTTGGTGATGGAGTGGGCCAGGATGACGCCTTCTCGGAAGCGGCCCTCCATGCGCCGGAAGGTGCCCAAAAAGGTGGGCCCCCGGAACACGCCCGCCAGCGTTGCGGCGAAGTCCCACAAGGATGTGAAGGTGCGCATTTCTATATCGGGCATGGGCCAAGGGTCCCTTTCTGTCTTAACGCCGTGTATCTTATGATAACCCAAGTCGGCCTTCCTCCGCAAGCCCTCGATACCGCCGCCGCCGAAAGCTGTATGACGCACGCCGGAATGGGCTGAATCGACGGGAAAAGCCCGAAGGAGCGTCTAAAAACGATGAGCCGCAAGGAAGGCGAGCGGCGCGGGAGGGAGCGTATTGTTCATACGTGACCGACCCGCGCCATGAAGCCTGACACCGCGGATCGTGTTTTTAGACGCTCCGTCACAATGTCTCAAGAAAGCGGGTGGACTTGAGCACCTGCCAGCGGCCCGCCAGCTGCGTGAAGAAGTCGTTGCCCTTGTCGTCCACTATTATGAAGGCCGGAAAGTCCTTCACGGTGATTCTGACCACCGCCTCCATTCCAAGCTCCGGAAACTCCAGGGTCTCGAAGCTTTCGATGCACTCCTTCCCCAGGCGCGCCGCCGGGCCGCCTATGCTTCCCAGGTAGAAGCCGCCGTAGCGCTGGCAGGACTCCGTCACCTGGGACGAGCGGTTGCCCTTCCCCAGCATGACGAGCGAGGCCCCCTGCTTCTGGAAAAGGGGCACGTATGGGTCCATGCGGCCCGAGGTGGTGGGCCCGCATGAGCCGCAGGCAAAGCCGGGCGGCGTCTTGGCGGGCCCAGCGTAGTAGACGGGGTGGTTTTTGATGTAGTCGGGCAGGCCCTTGCCGGCGTCCAGGCGCTCCTTCAGCTTCGCGTGGGCTATGTCGCGGGCCACGATTATGGGGCCCGAAAGCACGAGGCGGGTGGCCACCGGGTGCTTGGCGAGCGTCGCCCTGATCTCGTCCATGGGCCGGGTTAGGTCGAGGGCCACGGGCGGCTGGGAGAAGATGTCGGCGCTTTCCGGGAGGAAGCGGCCGGGGTCCTCTTCGAGCTGCTCTATGAAGATGCCCTCCGCGTTGATGCGGGCCTTGACGTTGCGGTCGGCCGAGCAGGAGACCCCGAGCCCTATGGGACAGGAGGCCCCGTGGCGGGGGAGCCTTATCACGCGGGTATCGAGGCAGAAGTACTTGCCGCCGAACTGGGCCCCTATTCCAAGCTCCTCAGAGGCCACCAGGAGCTTGTGCTCCAGGTCGGGATCGCGGAAGGCCTGGCCCGCCGCCGAGCCCTGGGTGGGAAGCGCGTCCAGGTAGCCCGCGGTGGCCAGCTTCACGGTCTTCAAGTTGGTCTCCGCCGAGCTTCCCCCCACCACGAACGCCAGGTGATAGGGCGGGCACGCGGCCGTGCCCAGGGAAACCATCTTCTCCACCATGAAGTTCAAGAGCGCCTGGGGGTTCAAGACCGCCTTGGTCTCCTGGAAGAGGTAGGTCTTGTTGGCGGAGCCGCCGCCCTTGGCGATGAAGAGGAAGTTGTACGAGTCGCCGTGCACGGCCTGGATCTCGATCTGGGCCGGCAGGTTGTCGCCAGTGTTCTTCTCCTCGAAGGTGGAAAGGGGGGCGTTCTGGCTGTAGCGCAGGTTGTTCTCCACGTAGGCCCGGCGCACGCCCTCGGAGAGCGCCGCCTCGTCGTGGCCGGAGGTCATGACCTGCCCGCCCTTCTTGCCCATGATGACCGCGGTTCCCGTGTCCTGGCACAGGGGAAAGACCATCTGGGCCGCGATCTGGGCGTTCCTTAGCATTTCGAGGGCCACGTAGCGGTCGTTGTCGGAGGCCTTGGGGTCCTTCATGATCTTGGCGAACATGGCGATATGGCTGGTCCGCATCCGGTGCGACACCTCGGTGAAGGCCGTGCGGGCCAGAAACGCCAGGCCCTCGGGCTCCACCCGGAGGATCCTGCCGGGCCCCTCGCCCTTGACCGAGACGTGGTCGGAGGTAAGCCTGCGGTAGACGGTGGTGTCCGGCCCCAGGGGATAGAGTGGGTGATGGGGAAACTGGTCGCTCATTATTTTCTCCTTGCGTCCCGGTGGAAAAGGGGGCGCGGGCGGTTGTTTTTTCACATGCTCTAACCACGAGCCGGGGGAAAAAACAAGGGCCGGCTTGACCTGGCGGTCAAGGGCCGTTTTTTCTTCCGGCTCTCAATATTTTGAGAGTCTACTATCAAATAGATGGCGGGCTTTCGGCGCTCACCGCTTTTTGGGGGGTGCGGTTTCGCCTTCCGGGGCTCGATCTTAAAAAATAAATTAATTGATAACGGTATGTTATAAATTTTTAGGATCGGCCGGCGCCTTTTGGCAAGCCTTTCGCAATATCAGCCAGGCAACAAGCCCGCGTCGCGGGAAAACAGGTTGGCGGGGTTCTTGCCCGCTTTTTAAACGCCCAAAAAAAAGGAGATGGGAAATGAGAAAGCTTTTTTCGATCGGATTCATGGCCCTGGCCGGCGTTTTGTTCCTCTCGCCCCCGGTGTTCGCCGGGCTCGTGGAGGGCGAGGTGGATCCCATCAACACCATCTCGGCCGAGAACTACATGTCGAGCGATTTTTCCGGGGCCACCTCCCTTGACGCGGGCGGCACGGACGTGAAAGTGGCGGACTTCACGCTTAGCGACAACCACCAGAACGGCTGGAAGCTCACCATCACCTCGGCCAACAGCGGGAAGTTGATCCGCGCCGATACCATCACCGTGGGCGACGGAACCAGCGTGCACAGCGAAATCCTCTACAGCAGCGTGAAGCTGGTGAAGACCGGCGGCACCCTGGGCGCGGCCCTCACGGACCCCGACGGCTCCAGCAAGGCCATCACGACGGGCACGGCCATCTTCGACACCGGTACGGCCTCCACCGCCACCACGGCCACCGTGGCCTACGCGGCGAACCTGGTCATCTCCTGGGCTGCGGACAGCACCCTCCTCCAGGGCAAGTACCGCGACACCCTCACCATGAGCCTCGCGGTGGACGACGACTGATCCCGGAAGCGGCATCGGCGGGGATGCCGCTTGCGGCCGGCGGGCCGCCCCCATCGGGGCGGCCCGCCAACACCTTTGAAACATGAGGCCGAAAGATCGGACGAAAGGGGAGGGGATCATGAAGCTTTCGGGAGTCCTTTTGATGGCGTGCTGTCTTTCGGGGCTTTTTGCTCCAAAGGTCTCGGCCTACACGTTTTCTCCGCAGATCGTGACCCTCTCGCCCGCAGGCTCCGGCGCAAGCCGGGTTTACCGCCTCGAAAACGGCGGCGAACGCCCAGTGGCCGTTGAAATATCCATCAACCCCTACCGCAAGAACCCGGACGGCCAGCCGGTGGACGTCAACGAGGACGTTTCCGGCGACTTTCTCATTTATCCATCCCAGATCGTCCTCATGCCCAGGGACAAGCGCCTGGTCCAGATAACCTGGATCGGGCCCCCCGATCTTTCGGAGGAGCGGGCCTATCACGTGAACGCCCGTGAGGTGCCCATCCCCATCGAGGATGGAAAGGACGAGGATCCGCCCAAGGGCGCCAGCATCGAAATCACCATCCTGACCAACTACCAGGGCATCCTCTACGTCACCCCCGGGAAGGCCGAGCCTAGGGTGGTGGTGGATTCCGTGGCCGTGGACGAGAAGGATGGTGCCCGCAGCCTGGTGGTGACCTGCGTCAACAGGGGCGGCTGCCACGTCAGCATGGAGGCCTACCGCCTGGCCATCACGCCCCGGGACCCTTCGGGAAAGCCGATTCCGGGACAAACCGTCGTCCTGGGCCGGGGGGACTACAAGTTCCTCGCCACCAACGTGCTTGCGGGCGGGACGCGGCGCTTCGTGATCCCCTGGCCCGCCGGCCTTCCCGCCTCGCCGGTGGAGGTGGCCGTCGTTCCGCCCCCGGAGAAAACCGACACGGAATAGCCTTTCGGGCTCGGCCTGCGGCGGCTTCCCCCGGCCTCGCGGAAGCCCGACGGACGCTCACCCCGGCCCCGGATTTTTCGGAAAACCACGCCACGAAAACCGGACGCGACATGGATAGCTTGGCAAAGGAAGCCCCGGGAAAGAGCGGGATACAGCTTTCCGCGATAAGCCGGTCCAGCCGCCTCCGGCCCGGGCCGCCCCCGAAAGGGAGCATGGGCGGGGCCGTCCGGGTTCTTGCCGCGCTACTCCTCGCAAGCCTCCTCTTTCCCGGCCCGGTCCTTCCCGCGGATGCCGCGGGCCCGGTGAAAACCGCCAGGGCCTCCATGGAGACCGGGCCGGGAGCCCCCGCGCCGGGCGCGGGCAATGCCGGGGCCGGGAAGGACACGGCCGCAAGCCGCAGGAACGCGGCTCTGGCCGCCATGAGCCGGGAGGAAATTTACCGGGGCGTCTTCGGGAAGCCCATGCCCGCTGCCCCGGCCCAGAAGCTTTGGATGTGGCTCGTCGTGAACGGAAGGAGCCGGGGCAGGATACTGGTGAACGTTCCGGCGGACCCGGCGGGGGCGAGCTTCGCCGCCGGCCCGGTGCTGGCCGCCTTGAAGGGAGCCGTGAAGCCCGCGGTGATGAAGGAGCTGGAAGGCGCGGCCGCGGGCGGCGAGATGAGCGCCGCGGGCCTGGTTGCGGCGGGCCTTGAAACGGACCTCGACCTTTCCTCCTTCCGCTTCTACGTCACAGTGCCGCCGAAGCTGGCGGACACCGGGGTGCACTCCCTTGGGGGCGGCTCCGTGGACCCCTTCGCCTGCGGCGCCCGGGAGCCCGACCCTTTTTCGGCCTACCTGAACTGGAGCGCCCAGCAGGAGTTCGACGAGCCGTCCCTTCAGGCGGGCGGCTCCGACCGCGGGCCCCTGGGGCTCGATCTGGACGGCGCGGCCAACCTAAAAGGCTGGGTCCTGGAGGGCAAGGCCTACTGGCGGGAGGGAAGCGGCCGGGGCCTCTCGCGCCGGGATGTCAGGCTGGTCCACGACTTCTTCCACGAGGCCATCCGCTTCTCGGCCGGAGACCTCTCCTTCCCGGTCTCCGGCTACGCCTCCGTCATGAACCTGGGCGGCGTGGGCCTCTCCCGCGATTACTCCCTGAAACCCCACGAGATATCCTACCCCACGAGCGACTACAGCTTCTACCTGGACCGCCCCGTCACGGCCGAGATATGGGTCAACGGCGCCCTCATGCAGGCTCTTTCGCTTTCCGCCGGGGACCACGACATCCGGAACTTTCCCTCCGTCACCGGCGAAAACGACGTTGAGATCCGCATATTGGACGCGGCCGGGCGCAGGCAGACCCTCCGTTTCTCCTTCATCCACGACTCGACGCTGCTGGCCCGCGGCAAGGACCAGTTCTCGGTGAACGCGGGCCTCAGCCGCGAGATTTCGGATGGCGATTACGAGTACCTGGGCGACCGGCCGGGGCTATCCGCCTTCTACCGCCGCGGCCTCTCGGACCGCCTCACCCTGGGCGGCTTCCTCCAGGCGCTCCCGCACCAGGCCGTGGCCGGCTGCGAGGCCGCCGCGGCCTTTTCCCTCGGAACCGTCAGCGCCCAGGTCGCGGCCAGCACCCTCGAAGACTACGGCCAGGGCTGGGCCGGCCGCCTCTCCTTCACCGGCTACGACCAGGTGGGCGGCCGGAGGCTGCCCTTCCGCCTGGGCATGGAGCTGGAGTACATCGGCCGCGACTTCGCCCGCGTCACGGAAACCCGCCCGGCCAACACCAGGGAATTCAATACCCTGGCCACCATAGCCTTTGCCCTTCCCAAGGATTTCGAGCTTCGGCTGGGCGGCGGCTGGGCCGTTCTCCGGGACAGCCCCGCCTCCTCCTCCTTCTACGCCACCGGGACCCTCTCCTGGCGCTACCGGCAGTACGTCTCCACGAATTTTTCCCTCCGGTACTCCGAGGACGCCCGCGGAAAAACCGAGACCTCCGCCGTGCTGGGCGTATCCCTGTACTTTCCCGGGCACAACCAGAGCCTCACCACCACCAAGGCCTGGGACGGGGACATGGAAACCCGTTACGATTTCGGTGATCGCTCCTCCAGCCCCGGCCACGTGCGGGGCTACGTATCGGGCAGGACCGGCGGCGGGCGCGACAGCGCCAAGGCCGAGCTTTCAGCCACCTCCAACCTGGGGCTCGCCTCAGTCTCCCACCAGATAAGCGAGGACCGCAACGAATGCGGCGCGCCGACCCAAAACCAGACCCTGGTGTCGCTGCAAAGCGCCTTCGTTTACGTGGACGGCAACTTCGCCGTGTCGCGGCCCGTCCAGGGCGGCTTCGTGCTGGTGAAGGGCGTGGGCAACTGCGAGGGCCGCGAGATCTCCGTGAACCCCGGCGCGGACGGACCCCTGGCCCGCTCCACCTTCCTGGGGCCAGCGGTCCTGCCGGACCTCGTTCCCTACCGGCTGGCCGAGATAAAGGCCGTGCCCAGGGACGCCCCCCTGACCTACGCGCCCCGCGAGGAAGCCCCACCCCTGCTTCCCACCTACAAGAGCGGAACCGCCCTCTACGTGGGAACGGAAGTCTCCCTCTTCGTCCTTGGATCCCTCACCGGCCCGGACGGAAGACCCCTCCCCAACCTCCCCGTCGAGATTTCCTTTCCGGAGCACCCCGGCATCCCCGCCGAGCGCACCTTCACCGACACCAAGGGCCGCTTCCGCGTGGCGGCCCCCGGCCCGGGCCCCTGCCTCGTCCGTCCCCTCTCCTCCGACTCCCCCTACGCCGAGCTATCCTTCAACATCCCCCACCACGCAGGCGACCTCTACCGCGCAGGCGGCCTGGTCCTTCCCACCGCAAAAAAATGACGCGGAAACTTTTGTGGGGGAGGGGGGAAACCCTTTTTCCAAAAG
>JAKAGN010000477.1 GCA_021815525.1 Deltaproteobacteria bacterium | reverse complement strand
CGCGTTATCGGGGCTTTCGGCGAGGTCCTGGGCGAGGATCGTGGAAAATCCCAGGTCGCGGGCCATATCAAGGGCCTCCTCGTACTCGGCGGGGCTGATCCGCCGGTTTAGCTCGGGAAACTCGCGGGCGCGGTGCATGGGCTCGTACTGGGCCATCAGGGAAAGGCCGATTTTGGTGGAGACCTCCAAGGCCAGGAAGCACAGGCTCTCCCAGGTCCCGGCAAGCCCTTGCGGGAGGACCAGGTGCCTAACCCACAGGCCCCGCGAGACGAGGCCCGTGGCGGGGTCGAAGACCGGGTCCCCCACCTGGCGGTGCATCTCAAGTATCGCGTTCCGGGCGGCCGCCACGTAGCCGGGGGCCGAGGAGTAGCGCAGGGCGACGGCGTCGTCCGCGTACTTGAGATCGGGAAGGTAGACATCCACCAGATTTTCGAGGCTTTTCAGGGACTCCACGGAGTCATACGCCGAGCTGTTGTAGAGGATGGGGATCGCTAGCCCCCGCTTCTTGGCCAGGATAAGCGCCTCGCGGACCTGCGGCACCTGGTGGGAGGCCGAAACAAGGCCCACGAAGGACGCCCCGGCGGCCTCCAGCTCTAGGGCTTTCAGCGCGAACTCATCGGGGCTCATCACCCGGTCCGGCGCGCGTCCCTGGCTTATCTGGTGGTTCTGGCAGTAGACGCAGGAGAGGTTACAGGAGGTGAAAAAAAAGTTCCCCACGCCGCCTTCGCCCGAAAGGGGCGGCTCCTCGCCGAAATGGAGCCCGGCCCATGAAACGTGAAGGCGGCTGTCCAGGCCGCAGAAGCCCGTTTCCCCGGCCGTGCGCAACGCGCCGCAGCTTCGCGGGCACACGCGGCAGGGCGAGAGCGGGTCGTCTCCGGCATCCGGAACGCGAGAATCGTCTTTCAAGTTCATGCGCCTTCGTGGTAAAAGCGGGCGGGAAAAAATCCCGGGAGCCCGCCTCGTCATGAAAAAACCGCCCCTGGTCCTCCAGACCACCACCCTTTGGGACTACCCCTCCCAGCATTACGGCGGCGGAATGCAGGGCGACAAGGACTACACGGGCGCGACGCCCTCCTACGTCATCTGGAACCTCTTGTCCCGCTACACCGCGCCGGGGGATCTCGTGGTGGACCCAATGGCGGGAAGCGGCACCACCCTTGACGTGGCGCGCGACTTGGGCCGGCGCGCGGCGGTCTTCGACCTCGCCCCCTCGCGGCCCGAGATCGAAAAGGCCGACGCCCGGAAGATACCCTTTCCGTCATCCCAGGCGGACTTCGTCTTCATCGACCCGCCCTACTCCACCCACGTCGTCTACTCCGACGAGCCCGGCTGCATAGGGCGTCTTCCGGCCCAGGAGCCCGAGTATTACACGGCCATGCGGGACGTGGTCAAGGAGATCGCCCGGATTTTGCGCCCCGGCCGCTACATGGGCCTTTACGTGTGCGATTCCTTCAAGAAGGGCGAGCCCTTCGCGCCCATAGGCCTTGGGCTTTTTTCCATCCTGTGCGATTTTTTCACGCCCATCGACGTGGTGGCCGTGGTGCGCCGCAACAAGAGCCTGAAACGCAACCACTGGCACAGCGCAGCCATAGAGGGCAACTACTTCCTGCGCGGCTTCAACTACCTGTTTATTATGCAAAAATCTGGATCAAAGACCAGGAAGTCCGGCCCGCCGGACCCCCGCGACCCCGCCGAAACCGCGAGGCACCTGGCGGCCCGGGCCGTGCCGAAGCGGGAGGGGAAACCGTGAGCGAGCCCGTTCTTTCCATCGAAAACCTGGCCGTTACCTTTCCCACCGAGGAGGGCGAGCTTGCCGCCGTGGACGGCGTCTCGTTCTCCGTCATGCGAAACGAGGTCCTGGGCCTTGTCGGCGAGTCGGGCTGCGGCAAGAGCGCCACCGCCCTTTCAATCCTGAGCCTGGTGCCCAAGCCCGGCCGCGTGAGCCAAGGCCGCGTCATCTTCGAGGGCGCGGACCTCCTGGCGCTTGCCGAGCCCCGCCTGCGCGAGATCCGCGGCCGCCGCATCTCCATGATCTTCCAGGACCCCATGACGGCGCTCTCGCCGCTTCTTTCCGTGGGCGCCCAGATGGCCGAGTGCCTCACCCTCCACGAAAAAATCTCCCAAAAGGACGCCCTCGCCAAAAGCCGCGAATGGCTCGCCCGCATGGGCATTCCAGAGGCCGGCCGCGTCCTTTCCGGCTTTCCCTTCGAGCTTTCCGGCGGCCAGCAGCAGCGTGTCATGATCGCCATGGCCCTCATGACGGGCCCCAGCCTGGTCATAGCAGACGAACCCACAACGGCCCTGGACGCCACGGTCTCGGCGCAGATTTTCGAGCTTTTGTCCAAAATGCGCGGCGAAAGCACATCGGTGCTTCTCATAACCCACGATCTGGGCGTCGTATGGGAGCTTTGCGACCGCGTGGCCGTGATGTACGCCGGAAAAATCGTGGAGGAGGCCCCGGTCTCGGCCCTCTTCGAGCGGCCCCTGCACCCATATACCGAGGGCCTCTTAAAATCCGTCCCGGTCCTTACCGAAGAACGCGAGCTTTATTCCATCGAGGGGCAGGTGCCCTCGCCCCTCGACTACCCGCCGGGCTGCCGCTTCAACGACCGCTGCCCGCTGGCCTTCGACCGCTGCGCCGCCGAGGAGCCCGCCCTCCGTCAAATCGCGGACGGCCGCAAGGCGGCCTGCCACCTGGCGGATAAAAGAATGTAAAGGCAAAAGCGCCACAGGCTTCCGGGGAGACTACGTCCCCCCGGACCCCCGATAATCGCTCCGTGCTGAGCATTCTCCGCGGGTTTTATGAGGGCTTCGCATTCGGCAGGTCTTCGATTGAAACGCGGAAGAGGGGCAAAGGGTAGGCCGGGTGGTTGCTGCCTCGCTAGCTGAATCGGAAAGA
>JAKAGN010000476.1 GCA_021815525.1 Deltaproteobacteria bacterium | reverse complement strand
CGGCCTTGCGAGGGCCGCGGCGAAGATGGCGGCGGCATGGGAGATGTCCACCACAGCCACGCCGCGCTTTTCGAAGTGGCGCTTAAGCTCGGGGGTCACCATGCCGCCGTCGATGGGCCCCCAGTTGAAGGAGGCCACCCGGCAGGCGGGATGGAGCTTTGCGAAGCGCCACGCAGCCTTGTTAAGTACCTCGTTGGCCATGGAGTAATCAACCTGGCCAGCGTTTCCGTAAAAGCCGGCGGCGGAGGAGAAGAGCGCCAGGTGCGTGAGCCGGTCCGGGTTCACCACCGAAAGGAGGGCGTCCAGGCCCCTGGTCTTGGTGGAATAGACCCTGGTGAAGTCGGAGGCGTCCTTCAAATGCAAGGGTTTGTCCGCGATGACGCCCGCGCCGTGTATGAGGCCAGTGACCGGCCCGAAGGCCCTTACCGCCGGGGCGATGCCGGCCGCGAGGGACGCGGGGTCGGAGGCGTCGGCGGAAACGTAGAGGGCCTCGCCGCCCGCTTCCTTCACGGCGGCGAGGGTGGCTGCGATCTCGCGGGAGCCCAGAACCCCGCTAACCAGGGCCGAGACGGCCTTGGGCGTTGGGTTTTCGCCCTTTTCCTTGAGGAACGCGAAGGCGCGCTTCTTGAGGGTTTCGGGCTCTAAAGCGCCTGCGGTCCATTCGGGCTCGGTTTCGAGGAAGGCGGAGCGGCCGGCCAGTATGTAGCGTCCGCCCCATTTGCGGGCAAGCTCCCCCACGCAGGCGGCCGTGACGCCGCGCCCGCCGCCGGAGACCAGGAACACCGGGTTTTCCGGGGCCGGTGAGGCCTCCGGAGCGTCGGCCGTGAGGCTTAAGGCCGCAGGCTCCAGGGTCACGCGGCTGTCCGCCGAAAGGCCCACCTCCAGGACGCGGCGGTCGGGGTCCGCCAGCTCCTTGAAGACGAGGCGCGCGGCGGTTTCGGGCGCTATTTCAGGCGCCAAGTCCACGAGCCGGCAGAAGACGCCGTCCCACTCGCGGGACGCGGTCTTCACGAGCCCGGCCAGGGCCCCGGCCGTGGGATCGAATTCGACGCCCGCCGTCCCGAGCGCGCCGTCCATGCGTGTCACGGCCGCGAAGAAACGGCGTCCCGTCCCGTCCTTCCGGCCGAGGTGGGGCGTGGCGGACTTGGCCAGGAGGAAGGCGGAAAGCGGGCCGTTGGACGGGTGCGGGCCGGCGGGCGTCGAGAGGATGAGCCCCGCCAGGGGCCGGCTGGCGGCGGCTTCGCTCATGATGCGTGAAAGCTCCGATTCCGAGCGGCCGTCCCAGAAAACCCGGCCGGGCGTTTCGCCTGGTTCGGGCGAAAGGACAAGGGTTTCCATTCCGTATTCAGCCGCGACCCTGCAAAGGGCTGAGGTCAACGGATGGTCGCCGTCGTTTATTATGATCAGGCCCCCGGCCGGAAAATCGGGGGCGCTGTCGGGCGGTGGAAGGACCCGAAGCGCCGCCCCGGAGACGATGCCCTCGGGCCATGCGGACGCCGCGGACGACACATCGGGCCGGGCGGAATCCGTCGCTGCCTGGGCGGCTGCGGCCGGTGCGGAAGCCGAAACGGCCCCGGCGGAAAGTGCGAGCCGCTCGGCCACCTGCCCCAGGGTCTTCAATTCCGCAAGCTCCTCCGGGGGAAGCTCGGGGAGCCCCGGGAAGCGCTCCATCATGGCCCCCAGTATTTCCACGCGCTTTATGGAATCGATCCCCAGATCCGCTTCCATGTCCATGGAAAGATCAAGCATCTCGGCCGGATAGCCGGTTTTTTCCGCGACCGCCGCCAAAAGCCCGGCGGTCAGGGCGGATGCGTCGAGCCCGGCCGGTTTTTGCGGTGTGGCGGCCGGAACCGGAGCGGCCGGGGATGGGACGGCAGCGGCAGGCGCGGCGGAGGCTGCGGAGAGCGCCAGACGATCCGCCACCTGCCCCAGGGTTTTCAGCTCGGCAAGCTCTTCGGGCGGAAGCTCGGGAAGGCCCGGGAAGCGCTCCATCATGGCCCCCAGTATTTCCACGCGCTTTATGGAATCGATTCCGAGGTCGGCTTCCATGTCCATGGAAAGGTCAAGCATTTCAGCCGGATAGCCGGTTTTTTCCGCGACCGCGGCCATAAGCCCTGAGGTCAAGGCGGCTGCGTCGAACCCGGCGGGTTTTTGCGGAGCGGCGGCCGGAACCGGGGCGGCCTTGGATGGAACGGCCCCGGCGGGCGCTAAAGAGGCCGCGGAGAGCGCCAGACGATCCGCCACCTGCCCCAGGGTCTTAAGCTCCGCAAGCTCCTCGGGCGGAAGCTCGGGAAGGCCCGGGAAGCGCTCCATCATGGCCCCGAGTATTTCCACGCGCTTTATGGAATCGATGCCCAGATCCGCTTCCATGTCCATGGAAAGATCAAGCATCTCGGCCGGATAGCCGGTTTTTTCCGCGACCGCCGCCAAAAGCCCGGAGGTCAGGGCGGCTGCGTCGAACCCGGCCGGTTTTTCCGGCGCGGAGGGGGCGATCGGTGCGGCCGGGGCCGGGGAAGCAAGCGGCGCTGGCTTCGGGGCCGGGGCCGCCGGCGGGGCTGCGGGGCGGCTTGCGGTGGTGGCGGCCTCGATTCGCGGGGGAGGAGCGGGTGCTATGCGAAGCGGAGCGGCGGCAGCGCGGGGCGCTTCAGGCAGCACGAGAACCTGTGCCGGCTCCTCCTGCGCAAGGTCTCCGCCCAGGGGCGCGAGGGCCGCCGAGAGCCACAGCCTGCCGTTTCGGGCCTGGCCGTCCAGGAAGCCGGCGTGGGCCCTCACGGTGTCGGCCCACACGCCGTGGAAGGCGTCCAGGCCGCGCGCCAGGGCTTCGGGAAGGACGCCGCCCGACTGCCGGCACAGGTCCTGCTCTTCCCGCATGAGGTTCGCGGCCGCATGGATGTAGTCCCGGC
>JAKAGN010000475.1 GCA_021815525.1 Deltaproteobacteria bacterium | reverse complement strand
ACTCATCGTTGCAATGGGCTTGCTGCTGGCGCTCATGGCCATAGAACGGCATCTGCGGCGGATAGTGAATGAAATCGGGCAAATGGGCCGCCAGCCCGCGGAAGGCGGCGCGGATAAGCCGATTGTAGCGTGATTTCACGCAGAGACTGCCGAAGGGGGGAAAATTCGAGCCCCCTGGAACCCGCGAAAGCCCCTTGCGCCATTTAAAGGCAAGGGGCTTTTTTTCATTTCAGCCAGTTCCTCGCGCGAAGCGATTTTACCCCAAAAGCAGGCCCCCTTAATGGCTTCTCGCAGGCCTTACATCTCATCGTTTTTGCCGGGCGGTTTTCAGTATTTGCCAGAGGGCCTCAACATGGATAATGTGATGACCGAAACCGTTGCGTTTTTTAAGTTGACAATATGATTTGTTTCGCTATATTCTTTTTTAGCGATATGGAGGACGCCATGAGGGAATTTATAAAGGTGATGAAGGCGCTGTCCGACCCAAGCCGCGTGAAGATGGTGAAGATGCTGCAGCGCAAGGTGATGTGCGTTTGCGAAATCCAGGAGGCCCTTGGAATCGCTCAATCCACCGCCAGCAAGCACCTTCAGATACTGGAAGACGCCGGGCTCGTATCCCATAGAAAGGAAGGCCTGTGGGTCAATTACACGCTTGGAGACGGCTCTCAAAACCGATACGCCGCAAGCCTTTTGGGAAACCTGCGCCACTGGCTGGATGAGGACCCCGGCGTGAAGGATATGGTGGGGCGCCTTCCCCAGATCAGGCGCGAAGACATTTGCGCCAGGAACCGGTGACGATATTTTTTTGACCGGCATACATCGTTATATGCCGAATCAAGAAAATTTACGCGCCGTCCCCCGAAGAATGGAGGGCGCAGCAAAAGAAAGACAATCGATGGAAGCTGAGAGCAAAAACGCCCGCAAGGCTTTTTTCTGGCCGCGCCCTCCAAGGGCGTTTGGTTTCCGGACTCTGTCTCGGGCCAGTTGGCGAAGGCCATGTCCATTCCCGGCCGAGCCATGAGCGACAACCTTCTTCAAGGAGCAATTCCCATGGATTTCAATGAACTGTTGGAAGTGGGACTTACGTTTCACGGTCACAAGTGCCCGGCCATGCCCATGGGGCTCAAGGCGGGCCTGGCGGCCATGAAGGCGCTGGGCGTTCAACGGAGCCAGGACAAGGAGCTTTTCGTGGAGGCCGAAACCGGCAGGGGCCACGCGGCCGGCTGCTTTCTGGACGGGGTGATGACCGCCACCGGCTGCACCTACGGCAAGTCCAATATCCGCAAACATTACTACAACAAGATGGCCTTCACCTTGATCGACCAGAAGACCGGAAGGGCCGTCCGGGTATCCCTCAAGCCCGACTTCTTCGAGAAGGCCCTGGCCTCGCCGTTCGTCCAAAAGCGCAAGGCCGGGGTTCCGCCCCAGGACATCGAGCCTGCGATCACCGACCCCCTCGTCAACCGCATACTTGGCTTGAAAGACGAGGATTTCCTCGATGTGGGCAAGGTCCACTCTGTGGAGGTGAAAAAGGGCAAAGGGGTGTTTGCGGCAAAGCGTTGCGCCAAGTGCGGAGAGCTTACCTTCGTGAACAAGCTCCGGGAAACCGAGGACGGCGATCTCGTGTGCATTCCCTGCTCCGGGTACGGCGAATAGAAACAGGGGGCCGGCGGGACTTGACGATGAACGCCCGCCGGCCGCCCGTTGATTGGAAAACGACCGGCTGAGCAGCCTGTTTCATGGAGCTGTCAAGAGGAGCCGACGGATGCGATCCGGACGGGGAGAAGAAAGCGTGGATAACACCGCTCCAAAGAATGCGCTCCTTGGCATTGTCCGCATGGCGGGAATTTTTCTCAAGCTCGGCGCCATAGGTTTCGGCGGAGGCATGGCCGTCATAGCCCTCATGGAGCATGAGTTTGTCAAAAAGCGGCATGAATTTTCGACGGAAGAATTCCTGCACGGCGTGGGTCTGGCGCAAATCTTGGGGCCCTTTGCGCCAAACACGGCGTTCTTTTTGGGCTACAGGCGATACGGATTCCCGGGGGCGCTGGCGTCGGTCATCGCTTTTCTGCTTCCCTCGGTGGCCATGGTCATCCTCCTTTCCTTTCTGTACTTCCGCTATCATACCATCCCGGCGCTTCAGGGCATGTTGGCGGGCGTGGGCCCAGTTGTGATCGCGCTCATTCTGGCGGCGGCCTGGTCCATGGGCCGCAAGGCTTTGACCGGATGGCCCCTGTTCATTTTCGCCTCCGCCGGGGCCGCGGCGGGAGTCTTCCGGGTAAATCCGGTGTGGGTGCTGCTTGCGGCCGGATTGATGGGGCTCCTTCTTGGAAGGCGCCGCATAAATCCCACCCTGGATCAAAAAAATCAGGATCCCGGAAAAACGCCAAAAAAAGAAAAACCGCACGAGGACAGGCCCGTCGCATCCCTGGCGCTTCCCCTCGCGGCCAAAGGAGCGGGCATCCCCCTTGGCGGCATGGGGCTCGCCTTTCTCAAGGTCGGGATGATTTTTTTCGGGGGCGGTTTTGTTCTCATCCCCATACTGCACCAGAAGATCGTCGAGCAATATCATTGGCTGACGCCCAGGGAGTTCATAGACGGCGTGGCCATCAGTAACCTTACGCCCGGCCCCATCGCGGTGCTGGCCACGTTTACCGGCTACCACCTGCAGGGGGCGCCCGGGGCGCTGCTGGCCACCGCGGCCCTGTTCACCCCGGCCATGATCCTCATGGCGGTGATCTCGGTCGGTTACGAGCATTTCAAGGGCTCGTCACGCGCCAAGGATTTCCTGGCGGGCGTGACGCCCACGGTTGTTGGCCTGGTGGCGTCCGCGGCGTTCCTTCTCTGGCGTTCGGCCGTTCCGTCATGGAGGGCGCTGGCTCTCGCGGCTTTGGCCCTGGGCCTGCTGATCCGGTTCA
>JAKAGN010000474.1 GCA_021815525.1 Deltaproteobacteria bacterium | reverse complement strand
CAAGGTGCGCTACAACAAGGTCTTCGGTTACTTCATCGAGGTTCCCAAGAGCCAGGCTGAAAAGGTCCCGCTTCACTACGTCCGCAAGCAGACCCTGGTGAACGCCGAGCGCTACGTCACCGAGGAGCTGAAGGCCTTCGAGGAAAAGGCCCTCACCGCGTCCGAGCGCCGGAAGGCCCTGGAGTTCGAGCTGTTCGAGGCCTTGAGGATGAAGGTGGCGGCCGGGGCGGGGCGCATACTTTCGGCCGCGGCCCACCTGGCGGTCCTGGACGTCGTCTTCACCCTGGCCGAAGTCGCCGGCCGCTACGATTACTCGCGGCCCAGGGTCAACACGGGCGGGCGGATCGCCATCACGGGCGGCCGGCACCCGGTGGTGGAGCGCACGCTTCCCGCCGGCCGCTACGTGGAAAACTCCGTTTCCCTCGACATGACGGACAACCAGGTACTGATCATCACGGGCCCCAACATGTCGGGAAAATCCACGGTCCTCCGGCAGACGGCGGTGACCGCCATCCTGGCCCAGATGGGCTCCTTCGTGCCCGCCAGGGACGCCGAGGTAGGGATGCTGGACAGGATATTCACCCGCGTGGGGGCCCTCGACAACCTGGCGCTGGGCCAGAGCACCTTCATGGTGGAGATGCAGGAGACCGCCAACATCCTAAACAACGTAACGGAAAAAAGCCTCGTGATCTTGGACGAGATCGGCCGGGGCACCTCCACCTTCGACGGGCTCTCCATAGCCTGGGCCGTGGCCGAGTTCCTGCACGACGTTTGGGACCGCGGCGTCAAGACGCTCTTTGCAACCCACTACCACGAGCTCACCGACCTGGCGCTGTCCTGCCCGCGCGTCAAGAACTTCCACGTGACGGTGAAGGAGACCGAGGGCGGCATCGTGTTCCTGCGGACCCTGGTTCCGGGCGGCACCAATAAGAGCCACGGGATAGCGGTGGCGCGCCTCGCTGGCGTCCCGGACACGGTGGTGGACCGGGCCAGGCAGATACTTTCCGTCATCGAGGAGAGCGAGGCCGACCGCGTGCGGCGGGCCATCCGTTCCCGGAAGGCAGGCCGCAAGGCGCGCGGCGGCGTTCAGCTCACCCTGTTTTCACCGGACGCGCTCCCGTCCGAGCCCCCCCGGCCCGAAAACCCACGGACGCCCGACCCGGAGGCCGCATAATGAGCTTTCCGCCCCTTTCCCGGTTCAAGACGCTTTCCCCGCGCATCCGCATGGCGTGGCTCGCGTGGCTGGCCGTCTCGATCCTCTTTTTCTTCCCGGCCTGCGCCACCGCGGGGATACCTAGCCCGAAGGCCCTCTACAACGAAGCCGAGGCCTGCCGGGACGATCTTTCGGGAAGCGTCGTGGCCCGGGCGGACCGCGGGCGCTGGCTCGCCTGCGTGGAGGGCTTCGAAAAGGTATACGAGGCCGATCCCAAGAGCGACTGGGCCGCGGCCGGGCTGTACGCCGCGGCCGGGCTTTCCCTGGACCTCAACCGCGCCCTGGGCGAGCCCGCGGATCTCGCCCGCGCCCTCACCGACTACGGCCGGGTGAGCTCCGAGTTCCCGAAAAGCGCATACGCCGCCAAGGCCCGGAAGGCCGTGCAGGAGATTTCCCTCAAGACATCCCTTAAAAAGCGCACCCGAACGGCCGCCGCCGACGCCTCGCCCGTGGGCCCGCCGCCGGCGCGGGAGGCGAAGGCCGCTCCGTCCCCGGCCTGCGTGGAGATGCCCTACGAATCGGCCCCGGCCCAGGCCGGACCGGTCACGGTGACGGGCATCCGCTTCTGGTCCAACCCCTCCTACACAAGGATCGTCATCGACGCCACCGGCGACGCGGCCTTCACCCGGAACCAGCTTCCGGCCAACGCCGCCGCGAAAAAGCCGCCGCGCCTCTACTTCGACCTTTCAAAGGCGCGGCTGGCGAAATCCGTCTCGCAGGTGGTGCCTGTTAACGACGATTTACTGATCGCGGTCCGGGCGGCCCAGAACAACGCCGACACGGTGCGGGTGGTGGTGGACATAAAATCCATGTCCACCTTCAAGGTCTTCGCCCTCTCCAACCCCTTCCGGCTCGTCATAGACGTCCTGGGCGAAAAGGAGACGGCCCGTGCGGAGCCCGGGCCCAAACCCGCCAAAAAACCGGCCGGAAAAAAGTCCGCGGCCAAGGCGCCCAAGGCCGGGGACCTTGCCCGCCAGCTGGCGCTCGGGGTGCACACCATCATCATCGACGCCGGCCACGGCGGAAAGGACCCCGGGGCCCCGGGCGCGCTGAAGGGGGTCGAGGAAAAAGACGTGGTCCTGGAGATAGCCACGCGGCTCGCAAAAAAGCTAAGGCAGAAAACCGGCTGCAAGGTGATCTTGACCCGCAGCGGGGACAAGTTCCTGGCCCTGGAGGAGCGCACGGCCCAGGCCAACACCAGGCGCGCGGACCTTTTCATCTCCATACACGCCAACAGCGCCTGCAACGGGGCGGCCTGCGGCGTGGAGACCTACTTCTTGAACCTCGCCACGGACGAGGAGGCCATCCAGGTGGCGGCGCGCGAGAACGCCACCTCCCAGAAAAGCATCGGCGACCTCCAGGGGATACTTAAGGACCTTCTGCGGAACGCAAAGGTGGAGGAGTCCGGGCGGCTGGCCCGCCGGGTCCAGGACGGCGTCGTGGCGGCGCTCTCCGGCAAGTACAAGGCCGTGAACGACAAGGGGGTCAAGCAGGCGCCCTTCTACGTGCTCCTGGGCGCCCAGATGCCATCCATACTGGTGGAGACGGGCTTTCTCAGTAACGAGGAGGAGTGCCGGCGCTTGACCGACCCCGACTACCAGGACGCCCTCTGCGACGGCATCGTGGCGGGTGTGCTGGGCTACATGGAGGACTTGAAGCCCGAGGTCTCCGGCCGGAGGTGAGGGTGAACTGCCCCCCGGCCGCAGTATAAGCAC
>JAKAGN010000473.1 GCA_021815525.1 Deltaproteobacteria bacterium | reverse complement strand
CCGTCCACATCGCCGCCCTCTTTAAGGACCGCCGCCTCATCACGCTTTCCCCGGCGGAAAAGGATTTGCGGGGGTAGGGGAGGGGAACCCTTTTATGAATAAAAGGTTCTCCCCTCTCCTCCCCCCGCACCCCCTCCCCCTCCCCTTCCAAAACACTTTAAGTTCATCCAGAAGTGAATGGTGACAATGCCACCCCTGACAGCCCGTTGAAAAAGGCTCTCTATGAAGCCTGCCGAGAACCTATCTCAAAAATATATTTCTATTACGATTGGCTTAAAAAGCCGCTGGCTGCGTCATCGGCGGAAAAGGTCCTCGACGTAGAATAACTACGCCTCCGGTCCTTTTCCACCTGCTTCCTTGCCAGTGACTTTTTCGCTCAATCTCATGACGAAAATATTTTTGAGATAGGTTCGAAAAACGATGAGTTTCAAGGCGCGTGAAAAGCCAATGAGGAAGCGTACTTTTCGTACGTGACCGAAATTGGCTTTGAAACGCAACACAGAAAATCGCGTTTTTCGACAGGCTGCTAAAACGCCTGGCCGATGCTGAAGTAGAACTGGTACGTGGGCTGGCTCCGGGTCTCGGGATTCAACTGGTAGCCGAAATCCCCCCTTATGGGCCCCACCACCGTGTGGTAGCGCAGGCCCGCGCCCGCCGTGTAGCGCACCTCGCCCGGGTCGAAGGCGAAGGAGTCGGCGAGCACCGCGCCCGCGTCCGAAAAAACCACGCCCGAAAGGGCGCGGTAGACGGGAAAACGAAGCTCCACCGAGGCCTCCCACAGGGTTTGGCCCCCCACGGGTTTTCCGTTGGCGTCAAGGGGCCCCAGCTCCTGGTAGGGGTAGCCCCGGACGCTGGTGCTGCCCCCGGAAAAGAGGCGCTTAACGTAGGGGATGGTGTCGGAGCCTTCCATGGGCGTCAAGGTGGAAAAAAGGATGCGGCAGGCAAGCCGCGTGGATGACGAAAGGGGCGTGATGCGGGAGGCCGAAAGGTCGAGCCTCATGAACTGCACGCTGGAGCCGAAGGCGGCCGAGGCGTAGGAGAGCCCGGCGCTTGCGTAGCTTCCGCCCACCGGATCCAGGAGGGGCTTCCTGGTGTCGCGGTCCACGGAAACGCCCACTGTGGAGACGAAGTAGTTGTGCTCCTCCCGGAAGTCCTCGGTGTCCAGCTCCACCGGCAGGTCTTCGGGCCGGTCCAGCTCGAGGGTGTGGCCCAGGCGGAAGTGCCAGAACGAGCCGATGCGGCGGGTGAGGAGGGCCTTGTTGTAAAGGCTGCGGTTGATGTAGCTCGCCTCCAGCTGGCGGGATGCGCCCAGGGAGTCGGAAAGCTCCTGGTCCGGCCGCAGGAAGAGCGGCCAGTAGTAAGTGGCTTCCGCCGTCTGCTCCAGGAAGGATGCCTTCACGGAAAGCTCCAGCCGCTGGGCCAGAAGGCCCAGGTTGCGGTGCTTCCACGTCACCTGGCCCCGGAGCTTGTCCTCGGTGCCGTAGCCCAGGCCCAGCTTCAGCTCGTGGGGCGGCCGGTAGACGCCCGAGACCCGCATGGGGAGGGTGTCCCCCGCGGGCGGGCGCTCGGGGTCGGGCGCGACGGAGACGCCGGAGAAGATGCCCAGCTCGAAGAGCCGGTGCCTGCTTTCCTCCACCCTGGTCTCGGAGTAGAGGTCCCCGGCGGAAAAGTCGAGACGGGAGCGGATGAGCGCAGGCGCGCTGCGGTCGAGCCCGGCGATGGCCACGTCGCCGAAGCGGTAGCGGGGGCCGGGGTCCACGGAGAAGGTCACCCGGGCCGTGCGCCGGGCCCGGTCGACGAGGACGCTTCCCGTGACCGCGGCCCGGGGGTAGCCGTTGTCCCCCAGGAAGCGGGCGAAGGCCTTCTTCACGGCCCTGTAGTCCTCGCCCCGGAAGCGGGCCCCCGGGACCAGGGTCATGCGCGCCTCCACGCCCGCCACCAGCGGCGCGGGAAGGCCCTCCATGCCCTCCAGGGTCACCCGGGTGATGAGCGCAGGCTCGCCCTCGCTGACGAGAAAGGTGACGTCCGCCACCCGGCCCTTTTTCCGGAAGCGGACCTCGGCCTCCACCCGGCCCTCGAAGAAGCCCTCCCCCTCAAGGAAGCGGCGCAGGGTCTCCTTGTCGGCCTCCACGTTCTCCGCGGCGAAGGCCGGCTTTTCGGCCCAGGGCTTCCAGGAGGCCTGCTGGTCGATGAGGACGGCCCGGGCCTTTTTTTCGGAAAGCACCCGGAACCCCTTGATGGCGACCCTTCCCACGCTCACCCCGTCCCTGCAGACCGGGCCCGAGGGAAGGACGGCCGCCGCGCCCTCCGCCGGCGTGACGAGGCCCCCAAGGGACAGGGCCTCCGCGGGAGTGACGCCCGCTGCGCCGGCGTCCCCGGCTGGAAAGGCCTCGATCCCGGAAGCGGCCGGGGCCTCCCCCGCCGCGGCCCCGGGGGGAAAGCCGCCGGCGAAAAGCGGCGCCGGCAGAAGAAGGAGGAAGAGGAGCGGGGCGTATCGGTACATCATGCATTCATTATATCACGTCCGGGGCCGGGAAGAAACCGGCCCGCACCCCCTCCACCCCTTCCTCCTTTCCAAAAGATAAAAGCGCCTCCGGCGGCCGGGGAGACTACGTCCCCCCGGACCCCCGATAATGGCTCCGCATGTGCTGCGCACATGCGGAGCAGCGTTTTTTGAGGGCGCCACATCCGGCCGGTCAAGAAGTGAAACGCCGAAGAGGGCCAAGGGAACGGAACCCGCGCCTATGCCCCCGCGCTTTTCAGCGTGGCCGGGGCTCGCCGGAGCCTGCCGGAATAATATCTATAAATTCAAAAATGTTAAGACCTGTACGTTCAAAAATTGAACGCTTCACGCCCCATATCCTCCCGACCCGGCTCCGAGCGTTCATTTTTTGAACGTTCAATTTTTGAACGCTTCCAACACCAAGAA
>JAKAGN010000472.1 GCA_021815525.1 Deltaproteobacteria bacterium | reverse complement strand
GGCGCGTTTGCTTCGCAAACGCGCCGCAAGTTCTTGGAGGGCTTCGCATCCGGCCGCCCGACGAGTGAAAAGCGGAAAGGGGGCTTACGGTAAGGCCCCGGCAAATTACATGATGCGAAAATGATGCTGTTCCGGATGGTTATGGCGCGAGCGTTCAAAAAATGAACGCTTCGGGGCCGTCACCGAAAATTTTGATCCCAAGCGTTCAAAAAATGAACGCTTGGGTGGTAACTGCCTTGAATTTCTGATCATTATGGCCATGCTCCGATTCGCGGCCAGACGGGACAAGCCTTTCACGCGAAGCGCCGTCTCATCCGCGTTAATAGGCCCTGACCGTATGAAGGCTGGCGGAAAACGATGAGCTACAAGGCGCGCGAGGCGTGCGCGATGGGAGCGTACTGTTGTACGTGACCGAGCCGCGCGGCGAAGCGCAACACAGTAGATCGCGTTTTCCGACAGCCTTCCCCTTCCTATCCTCTTGACTTTTTGTCCACCTTCGCCGCATATCGGTATGCCCGTTTTGGAACGCGGCCGCCGGGAGGCGCGATCCATCCCCCCGATGCAAGTCCCCCCAAGAAAAGGAGAAGGCCATGACGACGCCTTACACCTTCGCGCATCTGACGGCTCTTCCCATCAAGGAGAAGTGCGCCGAGCTTTCCAGGAACGGCAAGGTTTTCCACGTGATCTTCGCCGAGCAGTTCGACCGCGACACCCTGGAGCTTCTGTGCTCGGTGGCCACGCGCCTGCGGAAGATAGCGAAAAGCCGCGAGGGCATGGACTTTCTGCGGGGGCTTTTGTCGCACAAGTCCGCCATGTTGTACTTCACGCAGCCTTCCACGCGGACCTTCCTTTCCTTCGTGCGGGCCTGCCAGTACCTCGGGATGGACTACGGCGAGGTGCGGGACCCGCGCATCAGCTCGGCCTACAAGGGCGAGAGCGACATAGACGGCGTCCGCACTTTTTCCAATTATTTCGACATCATAATCATGCGCCACCCCGAGGCGGGCTTCGCCGAGCGCACGGCCTACACCATGAACACCACGGGCATGGCGATACCGGTCATCTCCGCGGGCGCGGGCCCGGACGAGCACCCCACCCAGGCGCTCCTGGACGCCTACACCTTAAAGCGCAGCTTCGAGAACCGGAAGAACGGGCTGGCGGGCCTGCACGTGGCCTTCATGGGCGACGTGGCCCGGGGCCGCACGGTGCGGAGCCTGGCGAAGCTTCTGACGCTCTACCCGGACGTGCGGATGACCTTCGTGGCCCCCGAGGAGCTTAGGGTGCGGAAGGACCTTGGCGAGTGGCTGGACCGCAAGGGCGTGCGATGGAGCGAGACCGACGACGTGAAAAGCGTGATCGCCGACATCGACGCGATCTACGTGACCCGCGTGCAGGACGAGTACGACGCGGGAAAAAGCTCCAAGGACATCGACTACACCCCCTTCCACATGACGCTGGAGCTTCTCTCGCGCATGAAGCCCGAGGCCGTCGTCATGCATCCCTTGCCCCGGCGCGCGGAGCTGGACCCCGCCATAGATTTCGACCCCCGCGCCCGCTACTGGGACCAGGAGCGCAACGGCATGTGGATAAGGGCCGCTTTGGTGGCCTACGTATTCAACGTGGAAAGCCGGATACTGGATTTCTACGCCCAACACTACAGCTACTGACGAACGCGGAAGGCTTGCGCGTCCCGCCTTTTTCGGGTCTTGACAAAAATCGAAAAAGACTTATTGTTTTCCGTTCGGGCGGCGATTCCGGGGCGAACCGCCGGGTCCCGGGCTTTCTACCGGGACGGAGTCAAGAAAGCATCCGCCAAGGCGGCTAATTTTTGGAATCCTTGTCAACACAATAAACCAACAACGGGAGAGATCATGAAGGTACTGGTTAGCGACAAGCTGGAGGAGATCGGCGTAAAGATCCTGGCCGATACTCCGGGCATCGAGGTGGACGTGAAGACGGGCTTGAAGCCCGAGGAGCTGAAGGAGATCATAGGCGGCTACGACGGCCTCGTAATAAGGAGCGCCACCAAGGTCACGGCCGAGATCATAGAGGCCGCCACGAACCTGAAGGTGGTGGGCCGCGCCGGCATCGGCCTCGACAACGTGGACATCCCGGCCGCCAGCAAGCGCGGCATCGTGGTGATGAATACCCCTGGCGGCAACGTGGTGACCACGGCCGAGCACGCCATCTCCATGATGCTTTCGCTTACCCGCAAGATCCCCCAGGGAACCGCCTCCATGAAGGCCGGAAAATGGGACAAGAAGTCCTTTTCGGGCCGCGAGATATTCAACAAGGTCCTGGGAGTGGTGGGTTACGGCAACATCGGAAAGATCGTGGCGGACCGCGGCCGGGGCCTTCGGATGAAGGTCATCGTGTACGATCCCTTCATTCCCGGGGAGCTGATCGCAAAGGCCGGTTTCGAGCCGGTCTCCTTGGATGAGCTTTACGCCCGCGCCGACTACATCACGGTCCACGTTCCGAAGCTCAAGGACACCTTAAACCTTCTGAACGCCGAGGCCTTCGCCAAGATGAAGACCGGCGTCATGGTGATAAACTGCGCCCGGGGCGGCATAGTGAACGAGAAGGACCTGGAGGAGGCCATCAAGGGCGGCAAGGTGGCGGGCGCGGCCCTGGACGTCTTCGAGAAGGAGCCCCCGGGAGAGCACCCGCTCCTGGCCCTCGACAACGTCATCTGCACGCCCCACCTGGGCGCCTCCACCTTCGAGGCCCAGACCAACGTGGCCGTGGCGGTGGCCGAGCAGATCGCGGCCTTCCTCACCACCGGCACCATCCTGAACGCCGTTAACGCCCCCTCGGTCTCGGGCGAGCTTCTGGCCCAGATCGGGCCGCTCCTTACCCTTGGCGACCGCATGGGCTGCCTCGCGGGGAACCTGGCCTTCAGCGGCGGCCACGCCGGGGCCGGGGAAGCC
>JAKAGN010000471.1 GCA_021815525.1 Deltaproteobacteria bacterium | reverse complement strand
CCCCCGGACCCCCGATATTATGGCGGCGCGTTTGCGAAGCAAACGCGCCGCAAGCTCTTGGGCTTCGCATTCGGCCGGTCAACAATTGATGCGCGGAAGAGGGGCGGATGGTGAGATTGTCTCAACTTGCCAGTAATAATTCCGGTAGGTTGGGTGGTTCCGGGCCGCAGGCCCCAAGTTCACCCAACATTTGAGAAAGGATGTTGCGGGAAATTGTTGGATAAACAAAGCGTTGGGTCTGGGTGGCCACGGCAACTCGTTGCCGGGGCCACCCAGACCCTGGAACCGGTCAAACGCTATAAAAAAGGCTGGATGAGAAGCCTGGATAAAAACGATGAGATGCAAGGCGCGCGAAAAACCAATGAGGGAGCGTACTCATCTGTACGTGACCGAAATTGGTTTTGAGCAGCAACGCCGCAGATCGCGTTTTTAGACAGGCTTAAAAGCCTCCATGACGAAAAAGCCCTTCATCATCCCCGTGTTCCTGCCCCAGGAGGGCTGCCCCCACGCCTGCGTCTTCTGCAACCAGCGGGCCGCCACGGGCATCCGGGACCCAAGTCCCCTCGAACCCGAGGGCGTGAGGGCCGCCGTGGAAGAGTTTTCCCGCCACCGGGGGCCGGGGCGGGAGCGCGCGGAGATCGCCTTCTACGGCGGCAACTTCCTGGGGCTTCCGGAAGAAAGGGTGAGAGCGCTCCTGGCGGCGGCCGCGCTGTGCGTGAAAGAAGGCCTGGCCGACGGCATACGCATCTCCACGAGGCCCGACACCCTGATCCCCGCGCGCCTCGACCTGCTTTCAGGCTTTCCCGTGCGCTGCATCGAGACCGGGGCCCAGAGCCTGGACGACGCCGTGCTCGCAGCCTGCGGCCGGGGCCATTCGGCCGCCGACGTGGAAAAGGCCGCGGCGGAGGTGAAGGCCCGGGGGATGGCGCTTGGCATCCACCTCATGGCCGGGCTTCCCGCAGAGACCCGGGACTCGGCCGGGGCAAGCGCCCGGAAAACGGCGGAGCTGAGACCATCCTTCGTCCGCATCCACCCCACCCTCGTCCTTCTCGGAAGCGGCCTCGAAGCCCTGTGGCGGCGCGGCGAGTACGAGGCCTTAAGCCTTGCCGAGGCCGTCTTCCGGGTCAGGATCATGTACGAGACACTGGCCGCGGCACAAATCCCCGTGGCCCGCATGGGGCTTTTTTCGCCCGAGCCCGGCTCGGTGCTGGCCGGGCCGGAGCACCCCGCCTTCGGGCACCTTGTCATGTCCGCCGTGTTCCTGGAAAAGGCCCGCGCCCTGCTTCAATCCGCTGGCGTCAAGGGCGGAGAGGCGGCCTTCCGGGTCCATCCCCGCGACGTTTCCAACCTCCGCGGCCAGGCAAACCAGAACCTGCGGACGCTTTCCGGGGACTTCGGCCTCGCGGGCGTCCGCGTCATCCCCGACCCCGCCCTCTCTCCGGGCGAGCTGGCCCTTTCCCCCGCCTGAGATAGTTCACGCTCTTGTTTTTTGTTCCGATTCCGTGTTAATATATTCATTCGGGAAAAGTGAAATCAGCCATTCAATATTAGTCCGTCCTGGGATAAGGCATTTGTCTTACAAATATCTTTTCGGTCCCGTCCCCTCGCGGCGGCTGGGTTTGTCCCTGGGCGTGGATCTTTTGCCGGCCAAAACCTGCACCGAAAACTGTGTTTACTGCGAGTGCGGCAAGACCACGCGCCTTACGCGCAAGCGCAGGGAATGGGTCCCCACCGGGGCCGTGTGCGCCGAGATCGAACGGAGGCTCAAGGAGCCGCCCGCGCCCGAGTGGCTCACCTTCGCGGGCTCCGGCGAGCCCACGCTGCACCGGGACATGGGGCGGATACTCTCCCGCGCAAAGGCCGCCGCTCCGGGCTTGAGAATGGCGCTCCTCACCAACGGCAGCCTCATGGACGACCCCGAGGTGCGGGAGGAGTGCCGGGGCTTCGACCTCGTGGCCGTTTCGGTGGACGCCGCGGGTAAGGAGGCCTTCCGGCGGGTCAACAGGCCCCACCCGGGCCTGGACCTGGCGCGGATGCTCCACGGCATCGAGGAGTTCCGCCGGGTTTTTAAGGGCGTCCTGTGGGCCGAGGTCTTCCTTGTGCCGGGTGAAAACGACTCGGAGGAGGAGCTTTTCCGCATCCGCGAGGCCCTTTCCCGCATCCGGCCCGACGAAGTTCAGATAAACACCCTGGACCGGCCCGGGACCGAGACCTGGGTCACCAGGCCCACGGCCGAGACGCTCGCGCGCGCGGCGGAAATACTGGGCGCGCGGATCATAGGCCGGGCCCGGGGACGCTCGGAGGGAGCGGGCCCCGTGGCGGACCCGGAGGGCCTGGTCCTAGCAGCCGCCCGCAGACGGCCCCTCACCGCGGGCGACGCGGCCCGGATGCTGGGTATTTCCGGAAAAGAGGCCGAGGGCCTTTTCGCCGGGCTCCTTGCCCGTGGCCTGGTTACGGCCGGCGAGAGCCCGAGGGGGCGCTTCTTCAGGCCCGCAGGGGAAAGCCCGGAGGACGGCGGAGCCTGACAGCCCCCGCAGATGGCCGGAAGGCTCGCCCGTCACGCACGTTTTTGAAGAAAATCCGGTGGATGGCATCCATGCGGTCCGCCGGACGCCCCATTACCCCAAGGAGGCCCCCAATGGCGATTTGGCTCTGGGAAGGCAAGAACCGGAAAAACGAGAGCACCAAGGGCGAGATCGAGGCCCCGGATGAGGCGGCGGTACGGGTACACCTCCGCCGCATGAACATCAATCCCACCAAGGTCAAGAAAAAGCCCAAGGATATTTTCGAAAACATAGCGATGTTCCAGCCGAAGGTGACCCAGCACGACGTCATCATCTTCGCGCGGCAGTTCTCCACCATGATCGACGCGGGTCTTCCCCTCATCCAGTGCCTGGACATCCTACAGGGCCAGCAGGAGAACAAGACCTTCAAGCGG
>JAKAGN010000470.1 GCA_021815525.1 Deltaproteobacteria bacterium | reverse complement strand
TCCGCATGGCGGCCACGGGCTCCATGCGGGCGGCCTTCCACGCCGGGTAGAGGACGCCCGAAAGGCTCAGAAGGAGCCCCGCGGCGGCGGAGAAAACGAGGGAGAAGAGGACGGAGCGGATGGGAAGACGTATGAGGGCCTCGGCCCCGAAAAGGAGCCATGCGTGGGCCAGGGCGGAGAGCGCTCCCAGCACGGCCCCGGCGAGGGACCCTGCCAGGCCCTCGAAGGCCGCCTCCAGGAGAAAGAGGCGCAGGATGAAGCGGTCCAGCGCCCCCAGGCACTTCATGGTGCCGATCTCCCGAAAGCGTTCGGCCACGGCCATGAGCCTCGCGTTTACCACGCCCACGGCGCAGGCGAGAAGCGACAGGGCCACGATCCAGCGCTGCCGAGGCGTCTGGGAGAAACCGCCGCCGCCCTGGGGAAGGTCGAAGCCGGCGGCCTGTATCCGGGCGCTCCAGAGCGGAGCGTCGGCGGTCAGAAGCCCGCAGGCGGCGTTCACCTCCACCCGGGCGAAGGAAAGAAAGGCCACGGCCAGCACCAGCGTGAGGGTTGTCACGGCCGAGCGCGCAGCGCGGGCGCGTATGCTTTTAAAGGCGATGGAAACCGACTTCCGCCAGGGCAGGGAAACCTGGCGCGAAACCCGGGAGGCGGAAAAGGGGGCGGCGGCCGGCTTGCCGTTCATGGGTAACATGCCGCCTCTTCCATGCTGAGAGGTGAAAGGCCGGGGCCGGCCGCAAGAAGGCCGAGGAGCCGGTCCAGGAACACGAAGGCTGCTTCGTTCATGCGCCGGTGATGAATCATGACGCCGCAGAAGGGGCCGCCCGAAAGGGCGCGGGAAAGCTCCGAGAGAAGCGCTTCGAGGCTTTCGTCCGGGTCGTTTTCCTTGCGGGTGTGGAGGTCCACGGATACGTAAAGGTCGCGGAGCCCGGCCGGTGCGGGGGGGCGCGCCCCGAGGCTCCTGGACACCGCCGCAAAGCCCTGGTCCGCAAGGGCGGCGAGCGCCGGGCCGCTCATGCGGTTCCAGGGGGGCGTGAAGATGCTGGAGGCCCTGCCGCGGGTGAGCTTCGCCAGGCGCTCGCGGCCGGCCGCGATGTCCCGGGCCGAGGCCGCGGGATCCCGGGACTCGCCGAACTCGCACTTCTTCCCGGCCGCCTCGTGGTTCACGTGCCGGAAGCCGTGCTGGTGGAAGCTCCACAGGCCCTCGCCCGCCGGGCACAAGGCGCTTAAGGCCTCCCAGCGCGGCCGGGTGAGCCAGGCCGGGACCACCGCGAATGCGATCGGAGCGCGGCGCCGGCGGAAAAGCTCCACCAGGGCCGAAAACGCAGCGCCGGGCGCGGCCGCGTCGTCGGCCCGGAAAAACACGGGGCGGCCCGGAACGGCGCCCTCCTCCACCGCGGCCGCCAGGCGCTTCTCCCAGCCGCCCGGAAGCGCCCTGTAGAGTGCGCAGGCGGGATCGGGCCTCCGGCCCCCCGCCTCAAAGATCGGCATCGCGGTCCTCCCGGTAGCGCCGGCAGCGGCCCGGGCAGGCGGGTATCTTTTTGAGGCACAAATCCTCGAAAACAAGGGCGCAGCCCACGGTGTCGTCCCCGCCCGGCACAAAATGCACGCAGCGGGGCCGGTCCACGATCTTTTCCAGGCGGCGGCTCCATATCCTCGCCGCGGTCTCGGGGGCGATGTCGAACTGGTCCACCTGCAGGAGATAGTCGTCGAAGGCCCTCTCCCAGGCCGAAACTATGCGGCAGCGCCACTTCTTGTGACGCCGGGCGTTCTCGCCCAGCTCCATGAGGCAGCGGCCGTGGGCGTGGTAAACGCAGCGGTCACCGGGAAGATACGCCAGAAGGCCCATAAAAAACCGCCCGCCGGACTTGCGCCCGGCCGAAAAATTTGGGAAACTCGGGAGCCGTCGCAGCCGCGCCGCGTCCAAGCCAGCCGCCCGAAAGGAAGCCCCATGCAAAAGAAGCTCCTCGTGAAAGACATAATGATTCCCCTCGAACAATACGCCACAGTGCCCGAGGACGCAAGCCTTTACGACGCGATCCTGGCCCTGGAGGAGGTCCTCTCCTGTGTCAAAAGCGCCAAGGACTGCCACCGGGCGGTCCTGGTGGTGACCAGGAAGGGAGGGCACGTAATCGGCAAGGTGAGCCAGCTTGACGTCATAAGGAGCCTGGAGCCCAGCTACGGGCACATACTGGCCGGCCCGGCCCACGGCAGCGGGCGCGTGGGCTTCTCCAACCGCTTCCTGAAGCTCCTGGCCGACGACTACAAGCTGTGGAAGGAGCCCCTTTCGGACATCTGCGCCCGCGCCCGCACCATCCCCGTGACCCGCATCATGTACGCGCCCTCGTCGGAATCCGAGTACGTCCACGAAAAAGCCAGCCTGGAGGAGGCCATCCACCAGCTGGTCATGGGCCACCACCAAAGCCTCCTGGTGATCCGGCGGGGCCGCATATCGGGCATCCTCAGGCTCACCGACGTATTCTTCGCCGTGGCCCGCATGGTCAAGGAACACGGCGGAGAGGCCAGGGGATAAGGAGCCGTCCCAAAAACACCGGAAAGGATTCGCTGGGGAGGGGGGAGAACCTTTTCATAGAAAAGGTTCTCCCCCCTCCCCGCACCCTCCCCTTCCCAAAAGGCCCGGGGGCCCAAAGCATGAAAATGGCCCGCCCCCGGACCCCCGTTATTATAGCGGCGCGTTTGCTTCGCTAACGCGCCCCGCGAATTTTTGGAGGGCTTCGCATCTTTCGCCCCGCAGGACGGCACTTGCCAGCAAAGCCTTTCCCTTAATATTTCATATGGTTGTGATCGTTCAAATTTTGAACGGCTTCAACATATTAAAGTTATGTTATTTTTCGGCAATGATTTCTGCCGGCCCTTGTGGGGCGCAGCACGATTTGCTTGTCCCGCTTGCGGGAGCCGGACGGTGGGATGCGAAGCCCTCC
>JAKAGN010000469.1 GCA_021815525.1 Deltaproteobacteria bacterium | reverse complement strand
GGCCTTCATCGGGTCCTCTCCCCGCACGGCCACCGCGCGGGTTTTGGGGGAGACGGTCCTTGGCGTCATAAGCCGCGAGTCCCTTATGGCCGGAGTGAAGAGCCTGCCGCCGGATCTCGGCAAGCTTTTCGTCAGCCTCGTGGCCCGCCTCAAAAAAATGACGGACACGGCCGCCGGCATGACGGCCCTGCGGCAGGAGCAGCGTCTTGCCAAGACATGGTCCCTGTCCTTTTCCAACGGCTCGGCCCTGGAGGACGCATACACCCAGAACGCCAGCGGCGGCGGGCTTTTCATCGCCACATCCTCGCCCCTGGATCCGGGCGAGCTGTTTCTGCTCGACCTGGACCTGCCCGGCGGCGAGAGGATAACCAAGGCCGCCTGCGAGGTGGTCTGGAACCGCACCCAAACGGACGAGCCCCGGCAGTTTCCTCTCGGCATGGGCATCCGCTTCCTGCTTCTTTCCAGCCAGGACCAGGATATCCTGACCGGCGCCCTTGCGGCGGACGAGTGACGGGGATGGAACGGAGCGCCGCCTTCCGTTCCGCGGCGCCTGCGCCCGTGCGAGAGACGTTGCCTTTGACAAATCGGTTACATGCGGGTAAATTGGATCAAAAGGGTGCTCCCCGCCGGAATCTCTTTGGAGCGGGATACTCCCATCACGGGAAAGAGAGATGGTACGCGACGTTCTTATCGTTGACGAAGACGAGTCCTTTCTCACCACGGCCCTCGAAAAGCTGGAACCCTTCGCGGAAACTTTCACGGTTCTCATCGCCACGGAAGAATCCGACGCGCGAATGGAGCTCGCCAAGAAACCCCTTTCCGCCGTGGTGGTCAACGTTGAAAACACCGAGACCGGTCTCGGGCTTGCCATACTGGACCACGTGGCCGTGGCCTACCCCGAGATTCCGGTGGTGGTCACCTCCAAGTCCTCGTCGGGTGAAATAAAGAAGCTGGCCCAGAAGCAGGGCGCCGTGGCTCTTCTGGACAAGCCCGTAAACTTCACCGATCTCGGCCGCAAGATCAGCTCCGCCATAAGGAAGGAGGGCGACGCCGGAACCCTTCGCGGAGTTTCTCCGGGCATGTTCCTCCAGATGATCGAGATGGAGGAGCGCTCCTGCGTCATCCGCATGGAGGACGAACCATCCAACTCCCTGGGCGTGCTCTTTTTCCGCCAGGGCGAACTCCTGGACGCCCGCGTGCGGGACCTTGCAGGGCCCGAGGCCGCCTATATCATTTTTTCCTGGGACGCGGTTTCCCTTTCCATTCAGAACGGCTGCCCCCCCAAGGAGCCGAAAATCTTCATGAACGCCCAGGCCGTGCTCCTGGAGGCCATGCGCCGGCGCGACGAGGGCGGCGGAAAGGTGAAGCCCAAGGCTCCGGCGGCCCCGGGCGAGGAGCAGCTGGGCGGCTACGAGGAGGACCTTTCCGAGGGCGACCTGGAGGCCGGCGCGGACGTGAGCCTTGGAAGCTACGAGGAGCTGTCCGACGAGGACCTGGAGGCTCCCGCGAGCCCGGCGGCGGCTGCCGAGGCGGTGGTGGAGCCCATAAACACGCTGAATCTTGTTCGGAACAAGCTGGAAAGGGAGCTTGGCGACAGGTGCGGTTTGAAGGACGTGGTCCACGATGGCGTCTGGGACGATTTTGTCGCGCAGGCCGACCAGCTGGGAGCGCTGTTCGCCGCGGGCAAGCTGCGGATATGCTACGTGGACAGCGACAAGGAAAGCGATCTCATCCTTATCCCGGGAGAAAAGACCACCGTCGTAACCTTGAAGCCCCGTTGTCCCAAGAACAAGGTTGTGGATGTCCTGTCCACGTAAATGCCAAGGCAATACACTGAATTTGTTTGAGAAAACAAGGCCATGAAAGAGCTTTTCAAGGAAATCCTTGGAGTCGAGAACGTCTACGGCGCCGTCTACGTGGAAAGCGACGGCAAGATCGCCTTCCAGGACTTCAGCGTCGCCCTGACCAAGCCTATCGAGTCCGTGGATTGGTCTTTTTTAGTGACCACTTTCCCGGAGGCGCGCGAATTCACCCTTGTTTATGAAATGCGGCGCATCTATGTCCGCCGCGCCAGCACCGGCTTCATCGTGGTTCTCATGGGGCTAGTGGCGCCCATATCCATGGTTCGCTTGAACTGCGAATCCCTCCTCCCGGCGCTGGAAAAGCAGGGCCAGGCCGGCGCGGCCCAAGGCAAGGGATTCATGAGGTTTTTCAAGCGGAAGTAAGCTCCGCCCCCCCTCCTCGCCTGCCCCCCCTTTACTCCGTTCAACAAGTTGTGGTATGCTGGCCTCGACGGTTCGAATTGGGCCGAAGGTTTAAACTATCATTGAATTTTTTCGATAGCTTACGATAAGACAGGAGACGGCAATCGATCGGGGGAGGCCACCCCCCGCGCCGACTGGAAACTTAGCGCCCATGAAGCAGTGGGCACGGAGCGACCGGCGACATGAGTTTCGCTTTACCGAAAATTTCCTTATCGCGGGTCCTTATCGGGGTCTTCGCGGTGCTCCTGGCCGGGGCCGGCTTCGCGGTCCTGGAGGTTTTGGTGCGCCCCCTTCCGATACCCGCTCCGCTGCTTGCGCGCCCGGCCCCCAAGTCCAGGCCCGCCGGGCGCCTTGCCGTTCCGGCGCCTTCCCCTCCGGCTCCATCCTACGTCCAGACCGGGCGCTTGACCATCCTGACCCGTGAGTCCCCCACCACCTACTACGTCACTTCGAACGGTCCGGCCGGCTTCGAGTATGACCTCGCCTCAGCCTTCGCCCGGTACGCCGGCGTCAAGGCGGATTTCACCGTGATGAAAAGCGAGGCGGAGATAGTAGACGCGATGGAGGCGGGCTCCTTCGACCTGGCCGCCGCGGGGCTCGCCCGGACTCCGGAGCGCGAGCTGCGCGTGAGCTTCGGGCCCGATTACTTCTCGGCGGAGCCCCAGGTGGTATGCCGC
>JAKAGN010000468.1 GCA_021815525.1 Deltaproteobacteria bacterium | reverse complement strand
AAGATCCGACAGAGTTTCGGCCTGGTCCAGAAGCCGCGTGTTTTCCCTGGGGTCGTAGCCGTGGACGTAGGCCTGGCTCATCGGTTTTTCCGGTCGCTGTGGAAGGCGGGGAGGGGGAATGCTGCTTAAACTTGGCGGCTCGTGCGGCCAGCCGGGAAGTTAAGGATTAAATGAGCCCCGTCAAGATTGCAGCGGATGGTTTTGGCGGTCGGTCGAAAGCGAAGCCCAATAAGTCGTGGGGCCTTGCGCAGCAAGGCCCCACGCAGACGCTATCCGCCTACCTGTCGTCGGCGGCCAGGCGGAAGCCCCGGAAGGCGCTTGCTATGTCGGGCTCGTAGCGGCCGCGGTAGGCGCTGCGGCAGAACTTGCCGTCGTTGCCCCAGCTGCCGCCGCGGTACACGCGCCGGATTCCGTTATCCGGGCCCACGGGGTCGGTGACCGGGTCCTCCGGGAGGTCGTCGAACCAGTCCTGGCAGGCCTCGGCCACGTTGCCGTGAACGTCGAAGAGGCCCCAGGCGTTGGGGGGGTAGCTCCTGACGGGCACGGTTTTTTCCAGGAAGTCGCCCTTGGGGCAGTCCTTGGTGGGGTAGCGGCCGTCGTAGTTGGCCAGGCGGGTGTCCAGGCACTCGCCGTATGTGAAGGCGGTCTTTGTGCCGGCGCGCGCCGCGTACTCCCACTCGGCCTCGGTGGGCAGGCGGTACCTTTTCGAGCGCTCCATTTCGTTCAACTTGTCTAAGAAATCCTGGATCTGGAACCAGGAGATGTTCTCGACCGGGCACTCGTAGCCGCAGGTGGAAAAGTGAGAGGGAAAGGTTCCCATAACCTTTTCCCACTGTCCCTGGGTCACCTCCGTCACCTCGATGTAGAAGCCCTTGGAGAGCGTCACCTCGTGGAGGGTCTCGGCGCCCTGGCGGTCCTTTTCGTCGGCCGGGCTTCCCATGGTGAAGGCGCCGGGCGGCAGGAAAACGAACTCCATGCCCAAAGGGTTCGTGAAGTGCCTGAGGTCCGTCCTGACCGCCGGGACCGTAACCGTCTTGGGGGGCGGCGGGGGCTCGCCGGTGGAGCATCCCGAGAAGGCGGCCAGGACCAGCGCGGCGGGAAGGAGGGCGATCCGGACCGATCGAAACCACGCGGCAGACGACGCAAGGGCTGTCATAGGGCCTCCAGGAGCCGGGAGTGGATATTGTCGAAGCCGCCGTTGGACATGATGAGAAGAAGGTCCCCGGGCCGGGCTTCCTTTACGAGATACGCTATGATGGAGTCGGTGTCCTCGAAGAAAAGGGCGCTGCGGCCCCGCGCCGCGATGTCGCGCACGAGCTTTTCCGACGAGAACCGTTCGGCCTCGGGGATTTTTTCCAGGAGCGGGGGCTTGCGGATGACGACCAGGTCGGCCTCGTCGAAGGAGGGGGGGTAGACGTCCTGAAAGACGCTGCGCCGGCTGGAGTTGGTGCGCGGCTCGAACACCGCGATGAGGCGGCCTTCCCGGTAGAAGGGCCTTACGGCCCTTATGGTCTCCCGGACGGCCGTGGGGTGGTGGGCGAAATCGTCCATCACCGTAACTCCGTTTTTGACGCCGCGCACCTGCTGGCGGCGGTAGATGCCCTGGAAGGACTCGATGCCCCTTGCGACGGCCCCGGCCGAAAGCCCGGCGTCGGCGGCCACGGCCGCGACGGCCAGGGCGTTCAGGATGTTGTGCTCGCCCACCAGCGGCGTGCGGAACTTTCCGAATACCTCGCCAGCGCGCGTCACCGAAAACGTGGTCCAGGGCGGCCTTATCTCTATATCCGAGGCGCGCCAGAGGGCGTCCCCGGAAAGCCCGTAGGGGGCCAGCCGGCATTTGGCCCGGGGAAGCAGGGCCGCTATGTTGGAGTCTTCGGCGTGGTAAACCAGGAGGCAATCGGGATCGAGGCCGTCCAGAAACTTCCCGAAGGCCTCGGTGACGGCCGCGAGGTCCTTGTAGATGTCGGCGTGGTCGAACTCCACGGAGGTCAGGATCGCCCGCGAGGGCCGGTAGTGGAGGAACTTGGGGCGCTTGTCGAAGAAGGCCGAGTCGTACTCGTCGCCCTCGATCACCATGTGGGGGCCTTCTCCCACCCGGTGGTTGCTCTCGAAGTTGGTGGCGATGCCGCCGATCATGAAGGTGGGCTCGAGCCCCGCCGAAAAGAGGACCCAGGAAAGCAGCGCGCTCGTGGTGGTCTTGCCGTGGGTGCCGGTGACAAGGAGCGGGCTTTTCCTGGACGCGAAAAAGGCGTTCAAAGCCTGGGGAAAGGAGACGAAGGGAAGCTTCAAGTCCCTCACCGCCACGGACTCCGGGTTGTCCTTGGACAGCGCGTTTCCTATAACCACCAGATCCGGCGCGGGATCGAGGTTCTTGGCCGAAAAGCCCTGGGCCACGGGGATGCCCTTCTTTTCCAGGAAGGTGCTCATGGGCGGATACACGTTGGCGTCCGAGCCCCGGACCTCGTAGCCCGAGTCCTTCAGCATCCCGGCCAGGGCCCCCATGCCGGTGCCGCACACGGCGGAGAGGTGGATTACGCGCGCGTTTTCGGGAATCCTGTTCAAGGTCATGTCCATGCGGGGCGAATCCTCGATTTTAATTGAACAAAAAGAGTTGGTTCGAAACTAGCTTGACGGACTTAACAAGGAAAGAGCGCGAAACGGCGCGCGACGCATTTCCATAGCCCAATCGTTAACCGCGTACAAGCCTTATCGCGCCCGGGGCGCAGGAAAAATCGCCGCCGTCTCATGCCAAGGTGCATTCGAAAATAGAGCATCCCGGCCTTGACCGGTCTCCACGAAGTCCTTTTTTTCCAAGCATCCAGGCTTTGGACGGAGGGATGCGAAGCCCTGGCTAAGCCGCGGAGCCTTGCTGCCCAAGGCTCCGCCCTATCGGGGGGCCGGGGGCGGTTCGCGCCCCCGGGACTTTTGGAGGGGGGGGAGGGGGGAGAA
>JAKAGN010000467.1 GCA_021815525.1 Deltaproteobacteria bacterium | reverse complement strand
CGCGGAGCGTTGCGAAGCAACGCGGAGCGATTATCGGGGGTCCGGGGGCGGTTTGCGCCCCCGGCCGCCGGAGGCGCTTTTTCTCTTTTCCAGGAGGGGGCGGGGCAGGGGGGCGGCCTTACGGCCCATGTTTTTCTTGACAGAAGAGGCTCTATAAACTAACGTCGCGCCCTTAAAGGGCGTTCCCTTTTTGGTGTAGGATTATTGAGCCAAATCAGGAAGTTGGCCTCTTGACGCAGCGCGTTGGGAAGGGCCGGACGGGATTTTTATGGATTTTTGGGACCTTCTGGAAAAAAAGCGGCCGGAGGTGCTGGCCCTCTGGCGCGAGCGTTTTTTCGCCGAGTATCCCGCGGACTCCTCGGGATTCTTGACGCGCCAGAAGGACCCCTTCGCCAACCCGGTGGGGACGAGGCTCGCGGAGGGCCTGGCCGGGATTTTGAGGGCGGCCTTCAACCCCGGGGACCTGAAGGCGGAGGAGGCGGCCATCGCCTTCCTGGACGACATGGCCCACATCCGGGCCGTTCAGGACTTCACCCCGGCCCGGGCCGTGCGCTTTCTGTTCGATCTTAAGGACGTGTGCCGCGAGGTGCTCGCAAAGGACCTGGCGAAGCTGGGGGAGGGCTCGGACTGGCACGCGCTGGACCGCCGCATAGACGCCCTGGCACTCACCGGCTTCGATTTTTACGGCCGCTGCCGGGAGAAGATTTTCGACATAAGGGTGAACGAGGTGCGGAACCTCTCGTACAAGGCCATGCAGCGGGCCAACCTCGTGGCCGCGATTCCCGAGCTGGACGGCTCGCCCGCGGCTTCCGGGGAGGCGCCGCCGGACGGCCCCAAAGGATAGAGAAAAAGAATAGAAGCCATCTTAAAAGGAGCGAGGTTACTGAATGAACGTGAAGGATTCCATCACCATTTCCGCGGTGGCGGTCCTGGCCCTCATCGCGCTGGGCGTCCTGGGCGCGGTGGTGCCCGTCCTGCGGCCCGTGTTCGGGGTGGCCATACCCTACGCGGCCGTGGCGGTCTTCATCCTGGGCGTGGTGGCGAAGGTGCTCCGCTGGGCGAGGACCCCGGTCCCCTTCGCCATTCCCACCACCTGCGGGCAACAGAAGAGCCTGCCGTGGATCAAGGCGAGCTACCTTGACTCTCCCTGGACCAAGGCCGGCGTGGTGGGCCGCATGGCCCTCGAGGTCCTGTGCTTCCGGTCCCTTTTCCGCAACACCAACATGAGCTTGAAGGAAGGCCCCAAGATATTCTACGGCCCCACCCTGTGGCTGTGGATGGCGGCCCTGGCCTTCCATTACACGTTTCTCACGGTCCTTGTCCGCCACCTGCGCTTTTTCCTGGAGCCCGTGCCGCTGCCCATCAAGGTCCTGGAGGCCCTGGACGGCTTCCTGCAGGTGGGGCTTCCCGTCATGATGATCTCGGGCTTCGTGCTCCTGGGCGCGCTCACCTATCTTCTTCTCCGGCGTCTTCTGATCCCGTCGGTTCGCTACATCTCGCTTCCCAACGATTTTTTCCCGCTCTTCCTGCTTCTGGGGATCGTGATCTCGGGAATCTTCATGCGCTACATCACCAAGACCGACGTGGTTGGCATAAAGAGCCTCACCATGGGGCTCGTGACCTTCCGGCCCACGGTTCCGGACACGGTGGGCGCGGTCTTTTTCATCCACC
This sequence comes from Deltaproteobacteria bacterium, assembly GCA_021815525.1. GTDB lineage: Bacteria > Desulfobacterota > Desulfobacteria > Desulfobacterales > Desulfatibacillaceae > JACRLG01. The sequence goes on along the minus strand of JAKAGN010000467.1, from coordinate 1,281 downwards.
TGGCGCTGGTCTCCGCGCTTCTCATGTACTTCCCCTTCTCGAAGCTCATGCACATGGGCGGCGTCTTCCTCTCCCCCACCCGGAACCTTGCGTGCAACACCCGGGAGTATCGGCACGAGAACCCCTGGAACTACCCGGTGAAGACCCACACCTACGAGGAGTACGAGGACGAGTTCCGGGAGCACATGGTGGAGGCGGGGCTTCCCGTGGACAAGCCCCTGGAGTGACCGGGCTTCGGTTTGAGCGTGAAAACATCTATGCGGACGCCCGACGGACGCCCGGGATAAATAAGGAGAAGACATGGCCGACGAAGTTCCCAAGATAGACGAGATGTCGAAGATCGTTCACGCGCCACCGAAGACGCCGTGGATGGACACCCCCACGGTGATCCGGAAGGGCATGTTCTGCTATCCGGCCAACCCCAAGTCCCTGGATTACCTGGGGATGCCCTTCGGCCGGAAGTGGAGCCCCCTGGACGAGGACTGGAAGATCCCCGAAAACTGGATCGAGATCATAACCGACGGCTTGCGGGAGCGGCTGGACCGTTTCCGCTCGCTTCGGATATTCATGGACGTGTGCGTGCGCTGCGGGGCCTGCGCCGACAAGTGCCACTTCTTCATCGGCACCGGCGACCCCAAGAACATGCCGGTCCTGCGGGCCGAGCTTTTAAGATCGGTCTACCGCAAGGACTACACGCTGGCCGGCAAGCTAATGGGGCGCATGGTGGGCGCCCGGAGCCTCACCTACGACGTCTTGAAGGAGTGGTGGTACTACTTCTTCCAGTGCTCGGAGTGCCGCCGCTGCTCGGTCTTCTGTCCCTACGGCATCGACACCGCCGAGATCACCATCATCGGCCGCGAGCTTCTGAACCTCATAGGCCTCAACATCGACTGGATAGCGACGCCCGCCGCCAACTGCTTCCGCACGGGCAACCATCTCGGGATCCAGCCCCACGCCTACAAGGACATGCTGGAGTTCTTCATCGACGAGATCGAGGAGGTGACCGGCGTCAGGGTCAACCCCAGCTTCAACCGCAAGGGCGCGGAGATTTTATTCATCACGCCCTCCGGCGACGTCTTCGCCGACCCCGGCACCTACACCGCCATGGGCTACCTGATCCTCTTCCATTACCTGGAGAGCATGGGGCTCGACATCACCTGGAGCACCTACGCCAGCGAGGGCGGCAACTTCGGCTTCTTCACCTCGCATGAAATGATGAAGCGCTTGAACGCCAAGATGTACGCCGAGAGCAAGCGCTTGGGAGTCAAGTGGATCCTGGGC
>JAKAGN010000466.1 GCA_021815525.1 Deltaproteobacteria bacterium | reverse complement strand
TCGAGCGCTGCCGCGAGGCCGGCATCAAGGTGGGGCTAAGGGTCACCGTCAACAAAAGGAACGCCGCCGAGATCCCCGCCATCTTCGACCTTCTGGAGGAGCGCGACATCCCCCGCATCTGCTTCTACCACCTGGTCTACGCCGGCCGCGGCACCCGCCTCATGGAGGAGGACCTCTCCCACGCCGAGACCCGCCAGGCCGTCGACCTCATCATGGACCGCGCCCGCGACCTTTCCGATCGCGGCAAGCCCAAGGAGGTCCTGACCGTGGACAACCACGCCGACGGCCCCTACGTATATCTAAGGCTCCTCAAGGAAAACCCCGCCCGCGCCGCGGAGGTCCTCGCGCTCCTTGAAATGAACGAGGGCAACTCCTCCGGCCGCGGCATAGGCTGCGTGAGCTGGGACGGCAGCGTCCACGCCGACCAGTTCTTTCGCCACACAAGCTTCGGAAACGTGAGGGAACGACCCTTCTCCGCAATCTGGGACGACCCTTCCATCACGCTCCTCGCAAGGCTAAAGGACAAAAAACGCTTCGTGACCGGCCGATGCGCCTCCTGCCGCTGGCTTTCCGTCTGCGGCGGCAACTTCCGCGTACGCGCCGAGGCCGCCACCGGCGACCTCTGGGCCCCGGACCCGGCATGCTACTTAACCGACGAGGAAATCGCCGGAGGCTGACGGAAAACGCGGACTGCGGCGCTGAGCTTCGCCTCGCGCGCCTTGCATTTCATCGTTTTCCGTCAGCCTTCATGATTCTGGAAGAGCTCGTAACCGGCACGTTGAAATTTCCAAACGCGGGTGGCCACGGCAACGAGTTGCCGGGGCCACCCAATAAGGAGCCAATAGGCACGGAATTAGAGCTATAAAATAAAGGGGAGCCCTGACGGGCTCCCCTTTTTTTTGCGCCTTCTACAACATGGCAGGCATTAGTCACACAGCTCGAAGAGGGCCGCCGCGCCCATGCCGCCGCCGATGCACATGGACTCGACGCCGTACTTCACGCCCTTGGCCCGCATGTTGTTGAGGAGCGTGGCCGCAAGCTTCGCGCCGGTGCAGCCCAGGGGGTGCCCCAGTGCGATGGCGCCGCCGTTGGGGTTCACGCGCTCGATCATGCCGGGCTTGGTGAGCCCCAGCTCCCTCATGCAGTACCAGGCCTGGGACGCGAAGGCCTCGTTGATCTCGAAAAGGCCCACGTCCTCTATCTTGACGCCGGCCTTGGCCAGCACCTTGGGAATGGCCAGAGCCGGGCCCACGCCCATCTCGTCGGGGTTGCAGCCCACGGTGGCGTAGCAGACCAGCTTCCCGAGGGGCTTCACGCCCAGGGCCTTGGCCTTCTCGGCGGTCATGACGACGCAGGCGGCAGCGCCGTCGGTGGTCTGGCTGGAGTTGCCGGCCGTGACGGAGCCCGTAACGGAAAACACGGGGCGGAGCTTGGCCAGGCCTTCCTTGGTGGTGTCGGCGCGGATGCCGTCGTCAACGGACTGGAGCACCGTGGTCTTCTTCATGGTGCCGTCCGGCTGCTCCACGAACTTCACGGCCGGGGTGGGGACCACCTCGATGAACTTGCCGTTGTCGCGGGCGGCCGCGGCCTTCATGTGGGAATTATAGGCGAACTCGTCCTGCTCCTCGCGGGAGATGTTGTAGCGCTTGGCCACGTTCTCCGCGGTGATGCCCATGGAGCAGTACATCTCGGGGTGGGTCTCGGTGTAGTCCGGGAAGGGCCGGGGCAGATTCCCGCCCATGGGGACATAGGTCATGCTCTCCACGCCGGCGCCCATGGTGACGTCGGAGAAGCCCACCATGACCCGCGTGCAGGCCTGCACCACGGCCTCGAGGCCGGAGGCGCAGAAGCGGTTCACCGTGGCCCCGGAGACCGCCTGGGGAAAGCCGCCGATCTGGCCGCAGATGCGGCCGATGTTAAGGCCCTGCTCCGCCTCGGGGAAGGAGCAGCCGCACATGATGTCGTCCACGTCGCCCTTGTCCATGCCGGGCACCTTGTCCACGGCCGCGCCCAGAATGAAGGACAGCAGGCTTTCAGGCCGGGTGTCGGCGAAAGCGCCCTTGGCCCTCCGGCAGCCCGGAGTCCTCACAGCCGATACGATGTAAGCGTCTCTCATATTCCTAACCTCCCGTTATAGGGGCGTTTGTCGTTCTCATAGTATGCCACCACCGGAAGCCTGGATAAAAACGATGAAATGCAAGGAGCGCGATGAGCCGGTGAGGGAGCGTACTTTTGTACGTGACCGAAACCGGCTTTGATGCGCGACGCCGCAGTTCGCGTTTTTAGACAGGCTTCCATCAGTTGCGGAGGGGCTTGCCGGTGGTAAGCATCGCCTCCACCCGCGCCATGGTCTTCTCCTCCTTGAAGAAGTCCACGAAGGCCTCGCGCTCCAGCTTCAGCATGGCTTCCTCGTCGATGGCGCTTCCCGTGCGGGCGTCGCCGCCGCCGATGACGAAGGCGATGCGCTTGGCCAGGAACACGTCGTACTCGGAGACGTAGCCGGCGGACTGCATGTTGAAAAGCTCGGCCTCGGCCATGCCCTGGGCGGCCTCGCCCAGAACGCGGAGCTTCTGCTTGGGCGGCGGCGCGTAGCCGGCGTCCACCATGCGGAGGACCTCTTTCTTGGCCTCGCCGATGAGATAATCGCGGTTGAAGACGATGCGGTCAACCGGGCGCAGGAAGCCGTTGGCCCGGGCCTCGGCCGCGGAGTTGGAGTACTTGGCGGTTGCGATGGCCATGAAGACGGGGAGGAAAAATGCCGCCAGGTCCTTCACGTCCACGGCGTCCGGGGTGGTGGTGACGAAGCGCTTCCACAGGTTCATGCAGCCGCCGCCCGCGGGAAGGAGCCCCACGCCGATTTCCACCAGGCCCATGTAAAGCTGGAAGAGCGCCACGAAGGGAACGGCGGCAGATCACGCTGCGCACCCGCCCCCAAAGAACATGACGAAGGGCGC
>JAKAGN010000465.1 GCA_021815525.1 Deltaproteobacteria bacterium | reverse complement strand
TCAGGGAGGGCTTCCGCTGGTGCGAGCGGGAGGGTTGCTACCTTTCGGTCCGGGTGTGCGAAACGCGGGCCCGCCGGGAAAAGCGCTGCTCCCGCTGCTGGAACGAGTTCCTCCAGTACCCCTTGCCGTTTCCCGGGATGAAGTAGCCGCTCCATGAACCCGGTTGAAAATTTTTTGCGCAAAGGCTGATCGGAAGAAAACAACCCAAGAACCGAAAGTTTTTTGGAAGGGGAGGGGGAGGGGGGCGCGGGGGGGCGGGGGAGGGGAGAACCTTTTGTTCACAAAAGGTTTCCCCTCCCCCCCCCGCAAGTCCCATCACGATCGTTATGGACACCTGGACTCACGGACTTTTGGGGGCGGCCGCGGCCGCGGCCCTGGCCGGAAAGGGCGAGACAAGGAAGGCGCTTCTGGTGGGGGCCCTGGCCGGGGCCCTGGCCGACATGGACATCTTTTTCCGAAGCCCGGCCGACCCGGTGGGGAGCCTCTTGCAGCACCGCTACTTCACCCACGCCCTCCTCTTCATCCCGGCGGGGGCGCTGGCGGCGGCCGTCCTGTCGCGGCTTCTGGTCCGGGGCATCCCCTTCCGCCGGGCGTACGTCTTCTCCCTTGTCGCCTACTCCACCCACGCGCTTCTCGACTGCTTCACCAGCTACGGCACGCCCTGGTTTCTTCCCTTCTCCAAGGTGCGCGTGGCCTGGGACTACATCTCCATCATAGACCCGGCCTTCTCCGCGCCGCTTTTTTTCGCGGCCTGCGCGGCGTATTTCAAGGCCTGGCGCGGTGCGGCCCGGGCGGGGATCGCCTGGTGCGTACTGTACCTGGCGCTGGGGGGCGTGCTTCACTCCGCGGCGGAAAGGACCCTCGCGGAGGCGGCCCGGAGCCGCGGCGAGACGGTGCTCCGAATGAGGGCCCTGCCGAGCCTGGGGAACCTCCTCGTCTGGCGCGGCATAGTGGACGCGGGGGACCACTACCGCATCGACGCGGTGCGGCTGTCGGTTTTCGGAAACCGGCTTTACCCGGGCGCGAGCGTGAAGCCCTTCCGCCCGGACCGGGACATGCCGCTTCTAGACAGAAGCTCGGTGCTGTACCGCGACATGGCGCGTTTTTCCTACTTCGCCGACGGCTGGCTCTACCGCGATCCCAGGAGCCCGGGCGAGATCGGGGACCTGCGTTACGCGGCCGTTCCCAACTCCACTTCCCCCCTGTGGAGCATCCGGCCGGGGCCGCCCGGGGTCCACGCGGAAATGGTCCACCACCATAGGGTGCGGGGCGCGCAGCTTGCGAGCTTCTGGGGGATGCTGAAGGGTCTGCCGGAGCCCGCCCCCGCGCCGGTTCCCGCGCCCGGCCGCGGCCTTGCGCCTCCGGGCGGCGGTGCCTTTCATCTCAAGTGAGGACAGAAATGATCTACCTTCATCCCGCGTTCCAGCTTTTGTTCCTGCTTCTTTCCGCTTATGTCTTTTTCCTGGGGACGAGGCGCTTCTTAAGCCTCCACCTGAAGCGGAAGGCGGCTTTTCCCCGCAAGCGGCACGCCCGGCTGGGCATCGCGGCCATCGCAGCCCTTTACGCCGGGATGATGGGCGGAAGCCTCGTGGTGGACGCCAGGGGCCTGGACCCCGTGATGGGCGCCACCCACGGCGCGGCCGCGGCGGTGATGGCGGTCCTGATGGGCCTGGGCGCGGCCTCGGGGCTCTTCCTCTACTACAGGCCCAAGCCCAGGAAGAAGCTGCCGCTGGCCCACGGCATCGCAAACCTGCTCATGCTGGCCACCGGGATAGTTCTCGCAGCCTCGGGCGCTTCCATCCTCTTAAGCCTTTAATTCGAACCTATCTCAATATTTCAAGGCTGTTGCAGCTTGGGTGCGGGGGGGGGCTTGCGCCAAAGGCCCGCCGGAGGCATGTCCTTGCTTCCGCCTTTTTCTTACGAAAGCGCCCCGCGGAAAATTTCCACGGAGCGGTCGGCGAGGCGGGAGGCGAGCGCGCGGCCCACGAGGGGCTCGGAGTGGGTGAAGGTCCAGGTGGTTTTGGAATCGAAGCCGGCCACGCCCGAGCCGAAGCTGGTGGCGCCCGAGAGCGGCACCAGGAAGAAGGCGTCGGAGACCGAGAAGGCTCCGAAATCCTTGGGGATGGGAAGGGGGCCCACGTTGCTCACCACCGAAAGCCGGGGGCGGGTGGCCTCGCCCTGGGCGAGCATGGAGCGGGCCCCGGCCTCGTTGGGCGGAATCCTCCACGCGGAGGCCCGCACCAGGCGGCACATCCAGGGCATGGCGGTGAAGGGCTCGCCCGCGGAAAGCCCCCGGAGGAGCGCGGCGTGGATCTCCGCGGCCAGGTCCCAGGCTTCGGCTTCCGGCCGGACGCGGTGGAAGGACTCCACCGTGGAGACCAGGACGTTCAAGGCGCGTTCCGCGACGGGCGGGTCGAGCCGGCCGCGAAGGTCGACGAGCGAAAGGTTCACGAGGCCGGGCGCGGGGCGGCCGCAGGCTTCGGCCAGGGCCATGAGCTGTGCCGCGCAGAAGAGTGAGTGGAGGGAAAGCCCGCGCTCCTTGGCCGCGGCCCGGGCCCGGGCCGTTTCCTCGCGGCCGAGAACCCTTATGATGTGCCGCTCGCGCCGCTCGTGGGGCGGGGCGAAGGCCTCCGGGGCCGGGAAGTCGTAGCGCTTCAAGACCATCTTCCGGAAGCCCACCGCCGCCATCCAGCCGAGGGCCCGGAAAAGGCTCCGGAAGCCCCGGTGGGCCGGGGGAAAGAGGCTCTCGGCCGGGCCCGTCTCCAAAACGGGCGGGAAGACCGGCCGCTCGCCCTTAAGAACACCGTCCGCGGCTTCCAGGACGTCTTTGATGTAGAGGGCCGCGCTTCTTGCGTCGGCCGCGGCGTGATGGAAGGTGAAGACGAGGACCTCGCTTCCGTCCGCCCGTAAGATCACAGCCAGCCTCGAAAGGGGGCCCTCCCCGGCGGGGAACATCTCGTCCCGC
>JAKAGN010000464.1 GCA_021815525.1 Deltaproteobacteria bacterium | reverse complement strand
GGGAGGAAGACCCGCCCTGCTTCCCATGTGATAAAATTAGAAGATTCACGTGGTAAGGGGGACCTTTTTTAAAAAGGGTCCCCCTTGCGTTTTCCGGCCTGCCGCAAAACGGTCCCGTATTTTCGGGGCGCCTCGATCTATGCCGGAGGGCTCTATACGATGTAGGGCTTGATGTCCACCACCGGCGTCTTGTCCATCATGTCGAGGCCAGTGACGGAAAGGACGTTTCCCGAAACCGCCGTGACCGTGAGCACGGAAAGGCCTATCGGGTTGGGACGGACGGGCGAGCAGATGGAAAATACCCCCGTTTCCCGCCCGGTGTGCGGTGGAGTCTGTACGAGATGCTGCGGCGTGAAGGTCTCGCTCCTGTCGAATATGAAAAGCACCACTATTTTCTGGCCCGGTAGGATGTCCCTTAAGCCCTCCGCGTAGGCCGGGTTCACGACGATCTGCCCAGTGACGTCCGAAACCGTGTAGTGGCGCGGCAGCTTCGACGCCTCGGTGCGGACCTCCCCTATGGGGGTGAGGGTGAAGGTCATGGTTTTTCTCCTTATTCATGAAATTTTTTTTTGTCCGGGGCGAGGCCATTGAGTCCCGGCCCCGGGATGTGATAGAATATAAATGTATTCTATCAACTTGCAACAAAGGGCTGATACTTGCGATTTCGGGAGAAGCCCCCGGCGGGGGCTCCTTCGCGGAAATGCGTCCAAAACCTTGGCCTTGCGCGCACGCGCGTGAAAAGGAGGCGCCGGTGTACCGCATCATCGGTGAGGAAGCGTTCGAGGACGGCGAGGTCATCTTCGCCGAGGGGAGCCTGGGCCGGGACATCTACCGGGTGAAAACCGGCGCGGTGGTCATCTGCAAGGAGGTGGGCGGCCGCAGCCTCATCCTGGAGATTCTGCGCGCGGGGGAGCTTTTCGGCGAGATGGCCTTCATAGCGGACGCGCCCCGCTCCGCCACGGCCCGGGCCGTGGGAAGGACGGTGGTGTCCGTGGTGGACCGCTCCCAGCTGGAGGACGAGCTGAACGGCGTGTCCACCGAGCTTTACCAGCTCTTCGAATGCCTGGCCCTAAGGCTCAAGAAGACCACCGACGCGGCCGCCGGAATCAGCCTGGTGCGCAAGGAGCCCCGGGTTTCCAAGACCTGGTTCGTGGTGTACGAGCACGGCGACATGCACCTCGAGGCCTACTCCCAGAACGCATCGTGCGGCGGGCTGTTCATCAAGACGCCCACCCCGCTTTCCCGCGGCGAGCGCTTCAATTTGAACCTCCAGCTCCCGGACCAGCCCGAGCCCCTCAAGGTGTTCTGCGAGGTGGCATGGAACCGCAAGCGGACCGACGATGCCGAGCATTTCCCCCTGGGCATGGGCGTGCGCTTCGTGGAGATGGCCCAGGCCGACCACGACAAGCTCCGGCTGGCCCTGGAGAAGCCGGAGTGAAGGCGGCGGCGCGGTTTCCGACCCGGTGCTGGCTGGCGTTTCCGCCCGCAGTCCCGCGAGGCCCTTTGGATTTTTTAGAACCTATGGGAGCCCGGGAACGCTTCCCGCGCCCAAGCCCGCCTTGGCGCCGCTTCCTACAAGGCGATTGACAAACGCCGAAAATATTATACCCTACAGAGGAAAAAGAAGCCGAAAGATGATTCCCCCGACAAAAAGCACAGGATTTGTCCATGACGGATGAGGACGGAAACGATTCCAGCCCCGATTACCACAGGGGGGCGACCCCCCGCTTTCTGACCAGCAAAAAATTCACCGACTTCGACATCCGCGCCGAGGTGGCCAAGGGCGTGGCCGAGGCGGGCTTCGTGTACGCCAGCCCCATCCAGGCCCGGGTCATCCCCGTGGCTCTTTCCGGCAAGGACGTGGCGGGCCAGGCCCAGACGGGCACCGGCAAGACCGCGGCCTTCCTGGTGCCGCTCTATACGCGCCTTCTTAGGGAGGACCGCCCGGCGGACGGCGTTCCCAAGGCCTTGATCGTTGCCCCCACCCGCGAGCTGGCCCTCCAGATAGTGGCGGACGCGGCCGTCATCGGGGCCCACACGCCCTATAAGTGCTGCGCCGTGGTGGGCGGCATGGACTACGTGAAGCAGGCGGACGCCCTAAGATCCGGCGTGGACATCGTTATCGGCACCCCAGGCCGCCTCATAGACTACTACAAGCAGGGCATTTTCGTGGCCAAGGGCGTCAGGATCGCGGTCATCGACGAGGCCGACCGGCTCCTGGATCTCGGTTTCGCCAAGGACATGCGCTACATCTTGAAAAACCTGCCGCCTTACTCCAAGCGCCAGACCATGCTTTTTTCCGCCACCTTGAGCTACCGGGTGCTGGAGCTGACCTACGAGTACATGAACTGCCCGGAGTTCATCGACGCGCCCGAGTCCACGGTGACGGTGGCGGGCGTGGCCGAGCGCCTCTACCACGTGGGGGTGGAGCAGAAGTTCTCGCTTCTTTTGGGTATCCTGAAGCACGAGGACTGGACGCGCGCCCTTATCTTCGCCAACACCCGCGGCATGGTGGAGGAGGTGGCCCGCAGGCTCTCCGAAAACGGCCTGCCGGCCGAGGGCATAACCGGGGATCTGCCGCAGAAAAAGCGCCTTAAGCTCATGCAGGCCTTCAAGGACGGCGAGCTTTCCATACTGGTCGCCACCGACGTGGCCTCCCGCGGCATCCACGTGGAGGACATAAGCCACGTAATAAACTACGACGTGCCCCAGGACCCGGAAAGCTACGTCCACAGGGTGGGCCGCACGGCGCGCGCCGGAAAGACCGGGGTCGCCGTGACCTTGGCCTGCGACCGCACCGTGTTCTATCTCGAAGCCCTGGAAACAACCCTTGGGCAGAAGATCCCGGTTGCCTGGGCCGAGCCCGACTGGTTCGTGGAGGACCTCTCGAAGCCCGGCCGCTCCTTCCGCAAAAAGGAGCCCCGGGGCCAGTCAAGGCCCGAAAGGGGCGGAAAGCGCCCGGACC
>JAKAGN010000463.1 GCA_021815525.1 Deltaproteobacteria bacterium | reverse complement strand
TCGCAGACGTCCAGGACGAAGCCCGTGGCCTTGCCGCCGGCCTCTCGCACGAGGCGGGCGGTCTCGCCGACGTTGGCCTCCTGCCTCCCGGTGGCCGCGACGAGCGCCCCGCGCGCCGCCAGCTCGAGGCACAGGGCCCGGCCGATGCCCGCGCCGGCGCCCGTCACGAGGGCCGCCTTGCCTTCAAAGGGATTTTTCGCCATACTTTTCAGTCCTTTGGTGAATCACCCCCCCCGCCTTGGCGGAGCTTTTCCTGTGAATCTGATTGCAGTTCAATTGTGAAGTATTGCACATTGATAAAGTTTAAGGTATGGTACCCATGTTTTTGGACGACTCCGGGGACCTCATACCTTTTTCCCCCAATCCAGACGGTGACGGCCATGACTTCCGAAAAAAGCGGCGATGAGCATGTTTCTGTTTCCATCCACGAGGGCTTTTATTTCGACAAGGTACTGCAACTTCCCACGGTCATCAAGGAATACGAGCAGGTCGAGCGGATTTTAAACGATCTGCAGTACATGGCCTGCATCACCATCCAGATAGAGCAGCTCGCCAAGATCGAGTATCTCTACGGGTCCAACTCCTACAACCATCTTCTACTGCGAATCGCCCAAATCCTTCGGAACATCAAGGAAAAAGAGTTCCGGGGCCGCGACATTTTCGTGGTGGACCTATACGACACCGACACCTTCGTGATCTTCCTCTCCCCGCCCAGGGACAACAAGACCCAGCTCGTTTACCACCTCGAGGGAATCGCCGAGCGCATCCGGACGAACCTCGAAAGCGAGGTCTTCCACCTCCTGTACCCGTTTTTGAAGGAGTACACCCGGCCCAACATCGGCTACGCCCTGGAGATAAAGAATCCAATGGTCTCCAACATGCGGCTCATAAGGCAGCTTGTCCGCAACTCCAAGAAAATGGGCGAGTCAATGGCGGCCAAGCGCGGGTACCTGAGCCGCTACGCCCTCCAGCGCATCATCATCGAACGGGACGTGCGCACCGTTTTCCAGCCCATAGTAAACCTTTCGACGCTTGAGGTCATCGGCTACGAGGCGCTCTCGCGGGGGCCGGAGAACACGGAGTTCGCAAGCCCCACGCTCCTTTTCCTTGTGGCCTCCGAGTGCGGGCTATCCTTCGAGCTTGACCGCATCTGCCGCCGCCGCGCTCTGGAATGCGTGAGAAGCCTCAAGACCCCCATGAAGATATTCGTCAACACGCTCTCCATGACCATCCACGACCCCGAGTTCCGGGGCCTTTACCTGCAGGAGCTTTTGAAGGACTTAGAGCTCAAGCCCGAGAACGTGGTGTTCGAGATATCCGAAAAGCTCGCCATCGACAACTACGAGCTTTTCCGCGACGCCATGCGCCACTATACCGACGTCGGCATCGTGCACGCCGGCGACGACATGGGGACGGGCTACTCGGACCTGGAGCGGGTCATGGAGCTCAACCCCGGCTTCCTCAAGGTGGACATCTCCTTCGTCCGGGGCGTGGACAAGAGCTACATGAAGCAGCAGATCGTCAAAGCCATGGTGAGCTTAAGCCAGAGCATAGGAAGCCAGATCATCGTGGAGGGCATCGAGACCGCGGGCGAGTACGAGACCCTGAAGCAGCTCAACGTACCGTATGGCCAGGGCTTCCTGTTCGCCAGGCCCACGCCGGACCTCGTGCCGGTCATCCGCAAGGAGTGGTCCCGGGTGAGGCCGTCGAAAGGGGCGGCTGCCTTCGCCTGTTGATAACCTACCACCCCGAAACCCAAGGAGACGCCATGTTCGCGGGGGTCAAGACCATCCTGTTCGCCACCGACCTCACCAATGAAGCACGCCAGGTCTTCGAGTACACCGTGACCCTGGCCGACGGCCTCGCGGCCCGGATCGTAATAGTCCACGTGCTGGAAGGCACCGGATCGGCCGTCGAGTCGCGGCTCCGCAACATCGTCACCGATGAGACGGTTGCGGCCATCAAGGCCAGGAACCGGAAAGAGGCCGAGGACGCCCTCATCGGAAAGTCCCGGGACGGCCGCATGATCCACGACGCCCTCCACGCCATGTGCGACGACGCCAAGGCGGCCCGGGGCGAGTGCCACTTCAGCATCTCCGAGATCGTCATCGCCGAGGGCGACGTGGGGGAGGTCCTGTGCGATCTGGCCGGCAAGCACAACTGCGAGCTCATCGTCATGGGGCATTATTCAAGGGGCTTTTTGGATCGCGGGCATCTCACCTCCGCGGTCAAGCACGTGCTCAAGAAGGCGAAGATACCGGTGCTGCTGGTTCCCATTCGTTCGTAGCCGGGCCTGAAAGTGGCTGGAAAGGGACGGCATGAACTGGAAAAAGGTGCCCGAAGGCCTCACGGCCCTCCTGGAGGAGGCCATGCGCCCCTACGGAGCGGTGAGGAAAAGCATGTTCGGCTGCCCGGTCTTCTTCGTGAACGGCTACATGATGGCGGGAGCCCACCAGGACAACGTGATCCTGCGTTTGTCCCCGGAGGACCGCGAGCGTCTTTTTTCCGAGTATGACGAGGCCGCGCCCTTCGAGCCCATGGAGGGCCGCGTCATGAAGGACTACGCGGCCGTTCCCGAGTCTCTCGCGGCCGATTCCGGGTTTCTGGACGAGTGGCTCTCGCTGGCCCATAGGCACGCACTGTCCCTTCCACCCAAGGCCCCCAAGCCCAAAAAACAGCGCGCCAAAAAGCCCGCCGGAAGGTAGGGGCTGTTTCCAAAAAAAGTTTGTCGCACCGAGCTTGCGAATTCGCCCGGACGCCTTGGCGCGCTCCTCACGGAATATTCGTTATATTTCGCAGGGAGCGCAACAAAGCCGGCAGGGATGAAGACGCAAGCGAATGCAAAAATTTTTTTGGAAACAGCCCCTATATGTAATCCGCGGGTTTTACCTGGCCGGCCCGACTCCGGCGAGGTCCCTAATCCCGGTCCTTTCGGGGTCTTGGAGCCGCGCCGAAAAAGGAGTTTCTGG
>JAKAGN010000462.1 GCA_021815525.1 Deltaproteobacteria bacterium | reverse complement strand
CGGCGATGGTGGGGCTCATCTTGAGGAAGCTTCCGTCGCTCTCGTCGGCCTCCGCCACGATGTACTCGCCTTGTCCCAGGACGGCGTTGGTGCCCAGAGCCCTTAGCTTTCCGCCCACCACCACCGTGGGGTCCAGGTTTCCGGCGGCCAGCACCGCCGCCACCATGCTGGTGGTGGTGGTCTTCCCGTGCGCCCCGGCCACCGCCACGGAAAACTGGAGGCGCATCAGCTCGGCCAGCATCTCGGCCCTGGGGATCACGGGTACCCCGGCGTCCAGGGCCGCGCAGACCTCCGGGTTGTCGCGGGTCACGGCCGAGGAAACCACCACCACGTCCGCGCCCGCGGCGTTTTCCGCGGCGTGGCCCTCGCGGATCTCGCCCCCCAGCGCGGCCAGGCGGCGGGTGATGTCGCTTTGCCGCAAATCAGAGCCCGAGACCTTGTAGCCCTTGCCTATGAGCAGCTCGGCTATGCCGCTCATGCCGATGCCGCCTATTCCCACGAAGTGGATGTGGTACTTTTTCCGGTACATTTCATTTCCCCCCGGTCTCGGGAACGGAAGCGAGCATGTCGGCGGCGATGTCGGCCGCGGCCCGGGGCCGCCCGTGGGCCTTCGAAGCCTCCTCCATGCGGGAAAGGGCGGCAGGGTCGCGGGAAAGCTCCAGCACGGTCCCGGCGAACACGCTTCCGGTGAGGTCCTTCTGGAGGATCACCCGGGCCGCGCCGGCCGCTTCCAAGGCCCGGGCGTTCTTCTCCTGGTGGTTGTCGGCCGCAAAAGGAAAGGGCACGAAGACCGCGGCCTTCCCAAGCACCGTGATCTCGGCCACGGTGGTGGCTCCCGAGCGGCACACCAGGAGGTCGGTCTTTTCGTACTGCTCCGCCATGTCGTAAAAGAAGGGCCGCACGTCGGCCGCTCCGCCCCAGGCCCGGTAGGCCTCCGAGACCGCCTGGAAGTCGTTCTCGCCGGTCTGGTGGATGAAGCGTATCCCCCTAAGGCTTTCGCCCTCCTTCCCGATGGCTTCCATCACCGCCGTGTTGATGCCGTGGGCCCCCTGGCTTCCCCCCACCATCATCACGGTGAAGGGCGCGCCGCTTTCGCGCTTCCGGCCCGTTCCCGACGAGAGCGAGAGGCGCACGGGGTTTCCGGTGACCAGCACCTTGCCCTCAGGGAAGAAGTCCCGGGACTCCCCGAAGGACGCGTAAACGCGGCCCGAGAGCATCCCCAGGACCTTGTTGGTGAGGCCCGGGGCCACGTTCTGCTCCTGCACCGCGGTCCTTTTTCCCATCAGGAAGCCGGCCAGGAGGCAGGGGGCGGAGGCGTAGCCGCCCACCCCCAGGATCATGTCCGGCTTGAACCTCCAGATGATTCCGGCGGCCGTGAACACGGCGGTCAAAAGCCTCCAAAGGGCCGCCAGCTTTTCCCACCACTTCCGGCGCTTGATGGCCGTGACGGCTATCCCCCGGTGCTCGAAGCCGGCGCGCGCCGCGGCCTCCCTCTCGAAGGGCTTGTCGGTGCCCACGAAAAGGACATCGCAGTCCGGGTCCGCGGCCCGCAACGCCTCGGCCACGGCGATACCGGGGAAAAGGTGCCCCCCGGTGCCGCCTCCGGCCACTATGAGCTTCATGCCGCGGGCCTTGGCCACGGTGACCTCCCGATGGGGGCGATGGGGATGCGGACGTCCACCGGCTCGGTCTTGCGCTTGGGACGGCGCCTGGCCGAGATGTTGTTGAGCATTCCGACCACGGCCATGTTGAGGAAAAGGGACGAGCCGCCGTAGCTCAAGAAGGGGAGGGTGAGGCCCTTGGCCGGAAGGAGGCTCATGGAGACCCCCATGTTGACGAAGGCCTGGAGCCCTATCCCGGCCGTGAGCCCGATGGCCAGGTAGGCCCCGAACATGCTCCTGGTCTTCCTTGCGATCACGATGCCCCGCCACAGGACCACGCCGTAGAGGGCCACCACCAGGCACACGCCCCAGAGGCCCAGCTCCTCCCCCAAAATGGAGAAGATGAAGTCCGTGTGGGGCTCCGGCAGGTAAAGGAGCTTCTGGAGGCTGCCCCCCAGGCCCGCGCCGCCGATCCCGCCGGTCCCGAAGGCCATCAGGGAGTGGCAGATCTGGTAGCCCTCGTTGTCCTCGTAGAGCCAGGGGTTCAAAAAGGCCAGGAAGCGCTCGGAGCGGTACTCGCTTCCCATGATGGCGGAGGCCCCCAGGATGAAGGCCGAAACCCCCATGAATACCAGGGTGGAGGTGCGCGCGCCGCCCACGTACAGCATGAGGCCTCCCACGGCCACCAGGAGCACCGAGGAGCCGAAGTCGGGCTGGGTCATGAGAAGCCCGCACAGGAACAGCGTCACCAGGATGTGGGGAACGATCCCCACCCAGAAGTTCCCCATGACCTCCTTCTTCTTCTCCATGGAGTAGGCGTAGTAGATCACGAGCGCGATACGCGCGAACTCCGAGGGCTGGAAGGTTATGAAGCCGATCTTGATCCAGCGCGTGGCCCCGCCCGCCGTGTGCCCGATGTGGGGCACGTGGACCAGGATCAGGAGGAAGGCCGAAAGCGCCAGGAGCGGGTAGGCGAGGTTGCGGTAGGCCCGGAAGGGGATCCTGTAGCCAAGGTAGAAGGCGAAGAGCCCCGCCACGAAGTAGATTGCCTGCCGCTTGATGTAGTAGGTTTCCGAGCCGCACATCTTGAGGGCCCACTCGGTGCTCGCGCTGTAAACCATCACGAGCCCCATCCCCGCGAGCCCCAGCACCCCCACCACCAGGGCCACGTCCAGGCCCGGAGCGGGAACCGGATATCTTTTTGCCGCGCCCTTGCCGTCCATTTTCAATTTCCTCTTGCTATGGGCTGTTTCCAAAAAAATCTTTGCATTCGGTTGCGTCTTCATCCGGGCCTCCTGCGTTGCGCTCGCCTCGGAATATGTACAATATTCCTCGGTCGCGCGCCTTGAAGTCCCGGCGAATCCGCAACCTCG
>JAKAGN010000039.1 GCA_021815525.1 Deltaproteobacteria bacterium | reverse complement strand
TGTCAACGCTGGAAGCTTTATCTCCATCAACGGCCAAAACGCCACGGTGGCGAACCTCGGAGCCGCCGGCAGCGGGACGTTCGGCGCTTACAACATCGGCATCCTGGTGACTGCCGGCAACTCCCTTGCGATAAACGACGGACTGATCCAGACCACGAACGATCTCGGCGACATCGTGATGGGCGTGGGCAGCGACATAGCGGGCGTTTCGGGCGGGGCCTTCCCCTACAGCACGACAGGAACCCTCACCCAGGCCGCGGGCTCCATCATCCGGACCAGCGGCGCGGCCGACGTGGTTATCGGCGTGAACGGCGCGGCGACCCTGGGCGGCTCCGTGGAGGCTGGCGACAGCCTTAACGCCGTCGCGGCCGGGACCCTGACCCTGCATGACGTGACCGCGGCCGTGGGCGTTTACGGTAACACCAACTTCGGCGCAAACCCCAATGACATCGTGCTGACGGGCGACCTCAATGCCCAGAGCCTCGACATCGTGCTGGGCGCTTCCGGCAGCATCACCGGCGCCGGCAGCATGAGCGCCGGCCGCGATGCGCTCCTCACGGCGGGCGACCGCATCAACTTCGTGGGCGACGTGAACGCCGGCCGCGACGTGGTGGATCAGGCCCTCCACGACATCGAGCTCAGGGGCGACACCTTCGCCGGCCGCGACATTGTCTACACCTCCACCCAGTCGGGCATCAACGTGATCGGGATCTCGGCGGCCGGCCGCGACGCGACCTTCACGGCCGGAGACCGGATATTCGTGTATGGCACCACCCACGCCGACACCGGCAACATCGCCTTTACGGCCAACGAGAATGTGGAGCTGTGGAACTCCATCATCTCCACCTCCAATAACGGCGGCGACATCATCCTGATCGCCGACGCGGACCTCACCGGCCCCGGCGACGTGCGCCAGACCGGCGGCGCCATCCAGGCCGACGGCGGCGGCGTTCAGATTTCGGGCGTGAACGTGACCTTGAACGACGTGACCTCCAACGGCTTGGTGAACGTCGGCGGCAACAACTACGGCATCGCGGTGACGGCGGGGGCTTCCCTCACCCTGAATGACGGCCTCATCCAGTCCTCGGCCACGAGCGGCCAGATCGCGCTTGCAGCCGGGAACGATATCGTCGGGCTATTCGCAGGCTATCCGTACGCGACCGGCGGAACCATTACCCAGACCTCCGGCTCCATCATCCGCACCCAGGGTGCGAACAACGTGGCGGTGGAGTCCAACGGCGCCATGACCCTCGCGGGAGACATCGAATCGGGCGCCGGCGTCAGCGCCGATGCAGCCGGTAACATGGTTCTCAACAACGTCACCGCCGCCGCCAGTATTTCGGCCAGCACCCTTCACGGGGCCGGGGCATACGACATCACGGTTACGGGCGCCTTGAACGCCGGTGTCAACGTGTCGATCAACGCCAGCGACGACATCACCCTGAACGGGCCAGTGGTGGCCGGAGGTTTCGTCAACGGCTACGCGAACGGCAACAACACGGTGAAGGCCGATGTGACGGCAGGCGGAAACGTGGTCTTCTGGGGCGACAATGACTACAGCGGCGCCGGCGACTTCGTGCAGACCGCCGGGACCATCACCGCCGGCGGGTTCGCCATGCTGCAGGGCCAGAACGTCACCTTAGCCAACGTCACGGCCAACGGAACCAACAACTGGGTCGGCTACAACACCGGTGTCCTCGTGGCCGCCGGCCAGAACATCGTCATCAACGACGGACTGGTGGAAAGCAATAACACCCAGGGACTCATCATCATGGTGGGCGGCGCGGATGTCGCCAACATATACGGTGGGGCCTATCCCTTCAACCAGGCCGGCAGCCTCGTCCAGAGCTCCGGCTCCATCATCCGAGGCGCAACCAGCGTGATCGCCGACGTTAACGGCGCGGCCACCTTCGCTGGCGCCATCGAGTCCGGGGCCGGGGTGAGCGCCGCCGCCGCCGGCACCCTCACGCTGAACGACGTGAGCGCGGTGGGCGACATTTCCGGCAACACCAACTACGGCGCGAACCAGAACAACATCATCGTGACCGGCGTTCTCAACTCCTCAACCGGCGACGTCATCCTGAACGCCTCCGGTGCGGTGAACGTGAACGACGGCGAGCTCTTGGCCGCCTCCGACGTAAACCTCGACGCGGTTACGGGCATCAGCGTGGTGGGCTTCAGCCGGGCCGGCGCCACGGTGGATTACCTGGTGACGAACGGATCCATAACGGTAGCGGGTGACACCGAGGCCGGAACCACCGGATCCTTCAACGCGAGCCAGGCCATCACCGTGCGCGGCGACATCCTGACCGGAACCTCCATGACCGAGACGGCGGGAACCGCCATCTCCATCACGGGCGACACGACGACCGGCACCTCGCTCGCGCAGAGCGCCGGAACCAACATCGCGGTGACGGGCGACACGCTGGCCGGCACCACCATCACGCTGGCCGCCGGCGACAACATCACCGTCGAGGGCGGCGCCACGGCCGGTAACGCAATCATCTACGGCGGCGACACCATCACGGTGCGCGGCAACACCTACTCGCGGACCCAGTCGGTGACGTACAACGCGCTCCAGTCCATAGGCGTCACCGGCGACACCGAGGCCGGTACCGCCGTGGCCTACACCGCGGCCAACAACATAGGCATCAACGGCGCAACGCTGGCAGGCACCACGGTGGGCTTCATGGCCACCAACGGATCTCTTACGATCACCGGTAACACCACGGCCGGGACGTCGCTCACCGAGACCGCCGGCGCCAACATCGCGGTCACCGGCGACTCGACTTCCGGCGCCACCACCGCCCTTACCGCCGGAGGCTCCATCCGCGTTAACGGCATGGCCTTGGCCGGCGGCGACCTGACCTTCGACGCCGGGACCAACATCAACCTTACCGGCGGGGCAAAGTCCGACACCAACGTGACCTTCACCGCCGACAACGACATAGTGGTCCAGTACGCCGACATTGCGGCTAATGGCGGCAACGTCAGCCTCACCGCCGACGCCGAGCTCAACGGCACCGGCAACCTCACCATGTTCGAGAGCACGGTTGCCGCCAGCGGCGGGGTGCTGCTCCTGGCCGGACGCCAGGGCGCGGACTCCATCCTGCTCACCGACGTTACGGTTTCGGCGGGCGGCGGCGGCGGTATCCAGGTGCTGGGCGGCGGAAACGTGAGCCTGGTGAACACCGAGCTGCAGGCCGACGACATCAACGGCAACATCGTGATAGCCGCGGGTGACGACCTGAACCAACTCGGGTTCTTCCCCTACACCCTGGTTCCCGGAACGGTGAACATCGACTCCGCAAGCGTGGTCCGCACCATGGCCAACGCCTTTGTTTTCGCGCATGGCGACGTGACCGAGACGGGCCTCATCGAAAGCGCCAGGAACACCAGGATCATGGCCGACGGCAATATAACCGTGGAGGCCATCAAGGCCGGCGGGACCCTCCTGCTCGACAACGCAACGGTCCCGTTCCCCGTGGCGGGAAGCGACATCACGGTGACAGGCGCGCTTTCGGCCAAGGGCGCAGGCGCCGCTGTCACCATCACCGCCGTTGACGACATCATAATGGAAGACGATGCCGCCATAGTGGGCAACACCGGCAACTTCGTGCTGACCGCCGGCGGCGACGACTTCCTGGGCGAGTTGGATGCGGTTGCCGGCAACATCACGGTCACCGCCACCACGGGCCAGATAGCGGACGTGAACAACGTGGCGATGAACTTGATCGGCAACACCGTGACCCTGACCGCCGCCACCGGCATAGGTTCGGGGGATCGCCTGGAAACGGCCGCCGTCACCCTGACCGCAAACACCACCACCGGCAACGTGGGTATCGGAGAGTCCGATGATCTCATTCTCGGGGCCGCCGGCGTGACCACCGGGAACGGCAATGTCGATCTCCTCGTTTTCGGGAATCTCGATGCGGCCGCCAACGGCGCACCCATCCGGGCCACCGGCGGCACGGCCACGGTGAGCGCGGCCGGCATTCTGAACGCCGGCGGCAACGCCAGGATCACGGCGGTGAACGCGGTGCTCACCTCGGGCCGCGGCATGACCGCCATGACCGACGTCACGAACCTCACGGCCTCCAACACGGTGACGGGCAACATGGCCATCACCGAGGTGGACACCACGAGCGCAAACGGCCTCATCGTGGTGGCCCCGGGCCTGGGGAACGAGGGCGACGGTTCCATCGCGGTGACTGTGAACACGGGCAACCTCACCGTGAACGGCCCCGTCCGCACCGAGGGTACCGGCAACATTACCCTCACCACGGCCGCCAACGGCAGCAACGTCAACCTGAACGCCCAGGTTTCCTCCGGCGGAACGGTGGGCGTGACCGCCGGCGCGAACGGCCTCATCAACCTGAACGAAGACGTTGACGGCCGCTACAGCGTCTCCATGAACTCCAACATGACGGTGGTGGGCGTGGCCAACGGCGCGACGCCCGTCTGGATGGTTTCGAGCCTTTTGGGCGACGTGCTCTTCGCCGGCACCATCAACGGGAACGGCGCGGCGGTTCCCGCCGGTCTCAAGGCCACGGCCGACTCCGGCACGGTCACCTTCCGCGGCGACGTTGGAAACACCTCCCGGCCGGCGAGCCTCGACGTATCCGGGAACCGCGGCATCATCCTCTCCGGGGCCCAGGCCGGCACGCGGACCATCAACACGGTCAACAGTGTAACCTTCGTGGATGATGTCTCCAGCGACCCGGCCGTGGCGACCGGCCTCAACGTTTCCACCAGCGGTGCCGGCAGCACCATCAACCTCGACACGGTGGGCGACAACCAGCCGCTGTCGAGCCTGACCGTAACCGTTCCGGCCACCGGCACCATCAAGCTTAACGGCGACATCATGGTCTCGAACGCGGTGCCGCTTAACGGCGACGTCACCATGAACGGCCAGACCCGTCTGATCCACGACGTGCAGCTTGAGGCCACCGGCGACGTGGCCTTCAACGCCAACGGCGGGGCTTACGCCCTGGGCGGCGGCAGGCACCTCGAGGTGACCGCCGGCGGCAACGTGACGGTGAACGGCGCCGTGACCCAGCTGGCCGAGTTTACGGTGGACGCCGACGGCTCCATCACCACCACCGCCCTTGGCACCATAAACATGCCGGGCGCGGTGAACTTTGACGCCGGCACCGAGATCAACATCAACGCGGCCATCGGCAACACCACCGCCCCCGACTCCGTGACCTTCGCGGCCGGGACCGTGGTGAACCTGGCTGCGGCTGTCACGGCGGTCAACGACATCCTGTTCAACGACAGGGTGATGCTCCTTGCCGGCGGAGGCACGGTGACCTCCAGGAAGGGCGACATCACCTTCGTGGAGGACGTGTCCGGGGCCCAGAACCTGGTGCTCACGGCGGGCGAGTTGGACGCCAACCTGCAGCTCGTCACCCAGGGCACGGTGACCCTCAACACGGTGGGCGTCCTGGGCGCCAACCCCACGCTCCTCGACGTGGACGCCAAGACCGCGCGGCTCAACGGCGACATTTACGTGGACGGCAACGTCTACTTCGCCTACGACGACACGCGGCCCGGCACCGACACCACCATCCTGGAGCGTGACGTTCTCATCAACATCACGGGTGCTACGACCTCCTCCGAGGTTCAGCTCCTTGGCGTCGAGGGCGGCCACGTCCTCACCATCAACGCCGCCGACAACCCGCAGGTCCAGGGCGTGCAAAGGAACAACGTCCGCTTCCTGGGCGACGTTACCCAGCTCACGGGTCTCGACGTAACGGCCAGCGGCAAGATCGTCATCGGCGAGAACGGCGACATCCGGGCCAACCTGTCGACGGCTCCCTCCCAGGCCGGGGTTATCATCTACATCCCGGGCGGCATCACCATGAAGGCCGGCGACGGCGTGAGCGACGGCGCCCTTGATACCGCCGTGGACGGCAGGAACCACGACGAGGAGATCATCCTGGTCGGCGGCGGGGACATGGTTGCGGGCGGAAGCATTGACCTGCGTGCCGATGACTCTGTCATGATCGACGGCGACGTGGTCACCGGCGGCGGCGGCACCATCGTCATCCTGGCCGACGCCGAGGCCGCGCCGGATGGTGTGGGTGACCTCATCATCGGCGCCAACGATCTCGCCACCATCATGACCACCACCGGCGTACGGGATCAGGGCAGCCCCTTCGGGAACTGGAACGGCAGAAGCGACTGGGCCATGGTCCTGGGCGGCGACAACATCTACATGGGCGGTACCGCGGCCGGCATCGGCGCCAACGGCGGCGCCACCATCGTCACCCTGGGCGGCGGGGCCCTCAAGTTCTACGTCAACACCAACCGCACGGATAATCAGCTCGGCATAATCAAGGGCTACACCAACTCCGTGATCCACGCCACCGGCGATGTTTACGTGGATCCGCCGGACGACGACTTCGTCGGCTACATAAGGAACGGCGTCGATGTCCAGCGCACCGCGTGGCGGCACGAGTGGGTGGACCAGACCATCAACTGCGTGAACCTCTACATCGAGTCCGACCTCGACCGGGCATATAACCCCAACGAGGGCGACAACGATCCGTTCGGCAACAACCCCTACGGCAACATCTACATCTGCGGCGCGGCCAACGTGGCCAACGAGGTGGTGCTGCAGTCCAATCTCGGCAACATCTACGGATGCCCCAACGGCCACATCACGTCGGGCTCCAACGCCACCTTCGAGGGACAGCTGGTGGGCACGCTGGCCAACCCGATCCACGTCTCCATCGGCGGAACGCTCTATGTGGCCGCCCATTCCCACTTAAAGGGCATCTCCGGCGTTCTGGACGGCTCGGCCGAGGACATCGACGTGAACCCCACGACCCCGGGGTTGGTGCTCTTCAACGGAATTTCCGTGAACCACCGGGGTTACCTGGCCCGCGCCTTCCACCAGGCCTCCATCCAGACCAACTCGGCCCTGGGGAACGAGGTGGGCATCGTCGAGCTTTACCGCGAAAACGAGGGCTTCTACAACGGCGGCACCCCGTGGGACAAGGAGCTTCAGGACGTTCGGACCCAGATCGAGATTTTGGGCGACACCGCGTTCGTGCCGTATCCGGATCTCATCACCGACGTTCGGCCCTGCACCTACACGGAGTACGAGAAGAGCTTGGAAGCGAAGTAGGCATCGGTCTTTGACCACCTGACCATTTCCCGCCGCCGGGGGGCCGCAAGGCCTTCCCGGCGGCGTTGTTATGGGAAGCCGGGCGATGGCCGCGAGGCTCTATAAACGGAACAGACTCAATCGGCAAAAGACAAACGGGAGGGAAGAGCCGTGAGCGCCATGGTGATAGGAAATGTGAGATCGGGATCGGGGAAGAGCTACGAGGTAAAATGGGACGAGTCCAGCCGGGACGTCTACGTGTCCTGGGCCGGCTGGTCCCACGTGGGAAAGGCGTCATCGGCAAGGGAAGCCATGCACAAGGCCGAGGCCTGGCTTTATGACAAATGATGAACCCGCCCGGGAGCGGGCGGGCTCGGAGGAGAAAAAGCGGGGCTTAGGAGACCATGGTTTTCAATACGTCTTCCTTGCCCACCACGCCCACCAGAAGCCCGTTTTCAACCACTGGCAGCGTGTGAAATTTTTTTTCCACCATTAGGGTCGCCGCTTCTTCAAGGGCGGTTTCCGGCGTCACGAAAACCGGGTTGGGCGTCATTGCCTGGGCCACGGTGGTGGCGGACATCTTGGCCAGCTCCTTTTCGATCCGCCCCGAACCCATCGGCAACAACCCGTCAAGAAGGGTGAAAAGAGACGGAACCGGGAATTTTTTCTGCTGGACGATGATGTCGCTCTGGCAGATGATTCCCACGAGCCGCCCCTCGGAATCCACCACCGGCAGCCCGTTGATGTGCCGCCCGAGCAAAATTTGGGCGGCCTTGGCCACCTCGGTTTCGGGGCTTGCCGTCACCACGTCTTTGGTCATGATTTCCTTGACTTTTTGCACGAAAAACCTCCGTTTTCCCATCCATTTTGAAAGAGACCGATCCTCTCCGCGAAGCCGCGCGGGAATGCGCGCTCGCCGTCCAACCTATTCCGGGAGCAGATCGTAGTAGTAAATCATGGCGTCCGAGCGGGTGAAAATACCTATGAGCCGGCCGTCCTCGGACACCACGGGCAGCCGCCCGATGTCTAACTTCACCATGAGGCGCGCCGCCTCGGGAACCCCCATGTCGGGCGGGGCGGTGGTGACGCCTACGGACATGAAGGCCCGGACCGGCGCCCGCCACTGGCTGGCCTTCTTGAGCTTGTTCACGTCCCGGCGTGATATGACCCCCAGGAGCCTGCCGTCCTCCACCACGGGCATTCCCGAGTATTTCTTTTTCTCCAGCAGCACGGCCACCTCGTCCATGCGGGCCTCGGGCCCCACCGACTCCACCGGAAAGGACATGAGGTCTCCGATGGTTGCGGTGCTCCGGCGGTTGTCGCGGATGAGCTCCAGTATCCACTCCTTGACGCCCTCGGGGCTCACGTCCTTGAGCATGGCGGAGGCCGCCGCTGGGTGCCCGCCGCCGCCCATGGTCCTCATCATGCGGCCCACGTCGAGGCCGTCCACGCCGCTGCGGGCTATGACGATGCTGCGCTTCTGCTCCGGGTCGGTGAATATGCCGAAGGCCGCGTCCAGGTTCAGGATGTCCCGATACATGTGGACCACCAGGGACAGCCCGTTTATGTGGCCCTTTATGTCCATCTTGCAGACGCTTATGCGGAAGCCGTTCATCTTCACCCGCTCGGCGTTCTGGAGCATGTCGTAGAGAATGTCCTTCTGCTTTTCTCCGTATGCGGGTCGAAGAAAGTTTTCCAGCACGCTTAGGTCCGCGAAGTTGGAAAGGAGGAAGGCCACGGCCGAGGCGTCCCTGGCCGTGGTGGCCGGAAAGGTCATGTTGCCCGTGTCCTCGTAGATGCCGGCCAAAAAAAGCGTGGCCTGCATGGGCGAGATGCGGATGGCCCTTTTGCGGATCTCCTCCACCATGATGGTGGTCACGGCCCCCACCGGCTCCTGGTGTATCTCCTGGGCGTCCATGTCCGGCTCCGCGCCGTGGTGGTCCCAAATATGTACGACGAGGTCCTTTTTTTTCCGAAGGCCGGAGAGCTGGTCCAGGCGGTTCCACTGGTTCACATCCGTAACCACGAGGCGTTCCACCTGCGAAAGGTCGAGGTCGCGGACGCTTTTGAAGGAAAACAGGTCCTTGTGGATGGAAAGAAAACCGCGCACGTTGGGGTTGACCCGGCTGGGCAGCACCAGCGCGGCCTCCGGGTAGAGAAGACCGGCCGCCACCAGGGAGGCCACGGCGTCGAAATCCGAGCTGTTGTGGGTCGTGGCGATGTCCACGGTTTTCCTCTTGGTCGACTGGTTACGGCCGATTCTTCATGCCCGGGCGGGGGCGCTTTGCGCACTGGGACATCCGTGCGTTTTCTCCGGAAGAATCGATTGGCGCTTGGGCAGCCTTGCGATTTCTATCCGTTACTATATAATAAGGTGGAAATCCTGTAAAGCCGGCGCGTGGCCGGTCGCAAGAGAAGGGTGGGGATGGAATGCGCGCGAAGTCCCTTGTATTCATATTTTTTTATCTTGTTTTATCGCTTGTGCTTGCGGCTCCCGCCGCCCTGCCCGGTGAAACCGCGGGGAGGCAGGACGCCTCCTGGACCCCGCTCATGAAGGCGGCCTTTTCCGGCGACATCGCGGGCGTGAAGGCGCTTCTTGCAAAAAGGCCTGACCTGGAGCGCAAGAACAAGGAGGGGGATACGGCTCTCCTCCTAGCCTGCGAGGCCGGTCACGCCCTTTGCATTTCGGCCCTCGTGGAGGCCGGGGCAAACGTCAACGCGCGTTCCGGCCGCCTGGGACTTACGCCCCTCATGCTGGCGGCCGATCTTGGACTTCCCAAGGTCGTGGAGTTTCTTCTTAAAAACGGCGCCAAGGTGGACTCCAAAACCGATCTAGGGCAGACCGCCCTTTACCTTGCCGCGTACAGGGGACACGCCGACGTGGTGGTGGTCCTGCTTCGTTCCAAGGCCGCGCCGGACGTTCGGGACAAGGTGGGGCAGACCCCTTTGTTGCTGGCGGCCCAGGAGGGCTACGATTACGTTGTGAGGCTTCTTCTGGAGGGGGGGGCGAACCCCAACATAGCGGGAGGGCCGGATGGCGAGGACCCCCTGATAGCGGCCGCCCGGTCCGGGCGCGCCGACATCGTGAAGATTCTTTTGCACAAGGGGGCCAACACCAGGACCAGGGACGTGGAGGGAATGACGGCCCTCATGTATGCGGCGGCCGACGGGCAGCTGGAAATCGCCAGGATGCTTTTGGAGCATGGCGCCGACTATGATGCAAAGGATAAGGAAGGGCTCTCGGCCCTTGGCTGGGCGGCCCAGTCGGGCCACGGGGACATCGTGAACCTGATGCTCTCGGGCGAGTTCAACCGGCCGCCCGTCAAGGAATAAGGGCCCTGTTTTCGTCTTTTGTTTATGGAGAGGAAAAGCAAGATGAGCCTTCCGGACGCCAACAACCCCTATAGCTTCAACGAGTTTCTGGAGTGGCGGGCTTCCTTTGATTACTACGCCGACGACCCCTTTCTCCAGAAGGTGGCGGCCGTCTTCTCCGGAGCCGATTTCCCGGCCCTGGACGAGGCCGCGCGAAAGCTTTCCCGGCTGGCGTCCTTCCGCTGGCGTGACCTGGCCGATGCCGCGGCGGTCCCCGAAAAGCGCCCCTACCTGGTCAATTACGACGGTCACCGGAACCGGGTGGACCGTATCGTCCGGCCAATGGAAACCCTCGTCATGGAGAAGGAGATTTTTTCCGAAGCTCTTTTCTCCACAAAGACCTCGAACTGGACCCGGGTGCTCAAGATGTTCTTGATCGCCCAGAACTCGGAGTCCTGCATCGTCTGCCCCATGGTGTGCACCGAGGGCCTCGTGGCCCTGCTGCGGCGCTTTGCGGACACGCCGGAGCTTTTGCGCATCTTGACCCATTTAACGGAAGGCATCGACGGCGATTTCGCCATAGGGGCCCAGTACCTTTCCGAAATTCACGGCGGCTCTGACGTGGCGGCGAACCTCCTGGAGGCCGTTTCCGAGGGCGGCCATTACCGCCTTTACGGTACGAAATTTTTCTGCTCCGCAACCCATGCCGATTACGCGGTGGTCACTGCCAAGCCCCGGGGAAGCGAAAGGGTGGGGCTCTTTGTGGTGCCCTCGTGGATGCCCGGAAACAAGAAGCGCGAAATAAGGAACGGCCACACCATCGACCGGATCAAGTGGAAGATGGGGACCGCCGAGCTAACCACCGGCGAGATAACCTACAATGGCGCAACGGCCTATGCCGTGGGTCCCCTCGACCGGGGGCTGGCCAACGTCGTGGGAATCGTGCTGGCGCTTTCCCGCATGACGATCGCCCTTGGAGGCGCCGCCGGGGCCATCCGCGTGGCCCGGGAGGTGGAACGCTACACCCGCTTCCGCACGGCCTTCGGATTTCCGCTGGCCGAGTTTCCCATGGTGAGGCGGGATATTCGGGAGATCGGCCGGGCGGCCCGGCGCACCACGGCCGGCGCTTTCTCGGTTTACAATGAATTTTTCGCGATTCCCGGCGGGCTCGAGGGTGGGCTTCCCAAGGCCGGAGGCCCCGCCGAAAGGCGTCGCTTCCGCCTCCGCGAGCTTGTCATGCTCCAGAAGATCACCGTGGCCCAAGACTCGGTGGATTGGCTCCGGAAAGCCATGGCCCTTTTCGGCGGGCACGGGGTAATGGAGGACTTTTCATCCCTTCCGCGTTTCTACCGCGACGCTGCCGTGAACGAGCTGTGGGAAGGCCCGCGGAACGTGCTTCTGACCCAGATGCACAGGGATTTCAAGCGGGTGGAGCCCTGGTACCCGGCGGCTGACGTGGTGGAGGACATTCTTTCCGGCGCCGACTCCGGCGTCAGGGAGCCCCTGGTGCGGGAAATTTCCGAGCTTATGAAGCCCTCGGACCTTTTCGGTCCGGATGCGGAGGAACTGTGCGCCCGGTGGGACCGGTTTTGCGCGGACCTTTTTCACGCCTATCAGGACCTTGCGTTGGTCCATGTGGAAAACACGCCATGATGTTGTGGATTTGTTGAAATTTCCCGGGGAGCGGGAAAAATCACCGCAAGATTTTCATTATTCCCCCGAAAGGTATGGCGCCCTTATGGATACGCGACAATAACAGGCTTGATTTTCAGTATATTTTTGTAAATCCCTTCCGGAAGATTTTTTGGCATATATCCTGCTAATAAAATTGCAAACACATTGAGTAGATCCAAAGCGGAGGTTTTACGGTGAGTTTTCCCCGGCCTTAGGGCCGATTCGCACACCCCAATTAAAAGGAGACGTGACATGCTGCAGAAACTGACCCGCAAGGACAAAGGCTTCACCCTCATCGAACTGATGATCGTCATCGCGATCATCGGTATTTTGGCCGCCATCGCCATTCCGAACTTCATCAGCTACCGGAAGCGTTCGTACAA
>JAKAGN010000038.1 GCA_021815525.1 Deltaproteobacteria bacterium | reverse complement strand
ATCGTCATCGTGGCTTTCTCCGTGCCGGGCCTCGCGGATTTCCCGTCCACCCCGGTGGGCAAGCTCACCCACGGAGAGTACACCGCAAACGCCCTGTGGGCCATGCGCAACGGCAAGTTCATCTCGCGGCCAAGCTGGGCCGGGATATTCGAGCTTGTCCTCACCCTCCTCATGGGGGCGCTCGTGATCCTGGTCTTCGGCCGGGTCAAGGCCGGGCCGGCCGCCGGGATCTTCGCCGGGGTGTTCGCGGCTCTCGCCCTCTTCTCGGTGGTCATGTTCGTGTCCCAGGGCGTGTGGGTGAAGGTGACCTACTCCCTGGTGGAGCTTGTCGTGGGCTACATAGGCGTGGTGTCCATAAGGTACCTCGCCACCCAGACCGGCAAGGAGAAGGCCGAGGGCGAATCGGCCGAGGTGAACCGGATGCTGGGCGTCTCCTTCCAGAACCAGGGTATGCTGGACATGGCCTTCGAGAAGTTCCAGCGGGTGCCCATGGACGACGGCCTGAAGAAGCTCCTCTACAACCTCGCCCTCGATTACGAGCGCAAGCGCCAGCTCAACAAGGCCGCCTCCGTCTACGAGTACATCGAGGAGTACGACCCCAAGTACAAGGACGTGGCGGTGCGGAAGACCAAGCTCATGCAGGCCTCCGAGACCATGGTGTTCGGCCAGGGGATGCTGGGGGGCACCAAGACCGACCAGATGCTTGGGAGCGGCACCGACACCAAGCCCACGCTGGGCCGCTACGAGGTGGTGAAGATGCTGGGAAAGGGCGCCATGGGCGTGGTCTACCTGGGCCAGGACCCCCGCATCAACCGCACCGTGGCCATAAAGACCGTGCGCTTCGGGGACGACTTCCCGCCCGACGAGGCCGAGGACATGAAGAAGAAGTTCTTCCGGGAGGCCGAAAGCGCGGGAACCCTGGCGCATCCCAACATCGTCACCATCTACGACGCGGGCGAGGAGCAGGACTTAGCCTACATCGCCATGGAGTTTCTGGAGGGCGACGACCTGGACCACTACATAAAGCCCGACAAGCTCCTTCCCATGCGCAAGGTCATAGACTACGTGGCCGACGTGGCCGACGCCCTGGGCTACGCCCACGACAAGGGCATAGTGCACAGGGACGTGAAGCCCGCCAACATGATGCTCCTTAAAAACGGCATAGTGAAGGTTACGGACTTCGGCATCGCCCGGATCCAGGCCTCCAGCCAGACCGCCACCGGCGTCATCAAGGGCACGCCCTTCTACATGAGCCCCGAGCAGATCGCGGGCGAGAAGGTGGACGGCCGCAGCGACATCTTCTCCACGGGCGTCATGCTCTACCAGCTCTTGACGGGCCAGCTCCCCTTCCGGGGGGACTCGGTGGCGGCGCTCATGCACCAGATCATGAACGTGAAGCACCCCGACCCGCGGCAGTACAACGACAAGATTTACAAGCCTCTCGTGGCCATAATCGACAAGGCCCTGGAAAAAGACAAGGAAAAGCGCTACCAGAAGGCCGGGCTGATGGCCGCGCACTTAAGGGAGCTGGCGAAGAAGATCGACATGGCCACGGCCCAGAAGAAGTCCCAGTGAACAGCCTGTCTAAAAACGTGAACTGCGTCGTTGCGCTTCAAAGCCAATTCCGCCACGTATATTGAATACGTTTGCTCATTGGCTTTTCGCGCGCCTTGCATTTCATCGTTTTTATCCAGGCTTCGCATCCGGCCTTTTTCAACAGGCTGTGGAGGAATTTCCGGCGCGCTTGAAATAACGCCGAAAAATGGTAAAAGGGTAGCCTATGGCGGTTCTCATCGAATCAGCGGGCCTCACGGACGTCGGAATGAAGCGCAAGGGGAACGAGGACAGCTACTTCCTCGACGACCGGATGGGCCTTTACGTGGTGGCGGACGGCATGGGCGGCCACCTTGCCGGGGAAGTGGCCAGCAAGATCGTGGTGGACACCATCCGCGACTACATGGCCCGCTTCGGCCGGGACAAGAACCCCGAGGAGATGGAGGACGCCGACGCGAACCTCTCCAAGGAGGCCAACCGCCTCCTGGCCTCCATAAGGCTCGCCAACCAGGCCGTCCACTCCATGAGCGAGCAGAAGAAGGCCTACACCGGCATGGGCTCCACGGTGAGCGCCGTCTACACCAACGAGAGCGGCTTCGTGATCGCCAACGTGGGGGACAGCCCCATCTACCTGGTGCACCAGGGGGCCCTGGAGCCCGTCTACACGCCCCACACCGTGGTGGCGGAGCAGGCCGCCATGGACCCCGAGGCCGCCGGGCGCCTGGGCGAGAAGTTCGCCCACATGCTGACCCGCGCCATGGGCGTGGAGGCCACCGTGGCCCCCAGCGTGTTCGAGCTGCAGGCCTGGCCCGGCGACATCGTGGTAATCGCCTCCGACGGCCTCACCAACATGGTGAACCCCGACGAGATACGCAAGGCGGTGACGGCCGAGCGGCCCGAGGCGGCCTGCCGGAGCCTGGTGGACCTGGCCAACTCTCGGGGCGGGGACGACAACATCACGGTCATCATCCTGAAGGTGAAGAAGGTGAGCGGCCAGTCGGGGCCCCTGGCGGAGTTCCTGGCGCGGGTGATGGAGTTTTTCAGGTGAAAAACGCGCCCGATGCGCGCGGCCCATATTTTTCGGCTCTTGAAAAGACAACAACGAAGCGAAAGAGGGTGTGCCAATGCCGACCATCACGCTGAAATTCAAGGAAAACACCATTGCCGAGTACCCGATCAACAAGGGCGGCACCCTCTCCGTCGGCCGCCTCAACGACAACCAGATCGTGGTGGAAAACCTCGCGGTCTCCGGCCATCACTGCAAGATCGACTCGGTGGGCGAGGGCTACCTCCTAACCGACCTCCAGAGCAAGAACGGCACCTTCGTCAACCAGCAGCGCATCGCCTCCCACTGGCTCAAGAACGGCGACGTGGTGACGGTGGGCAAGCACACCCTCATGTTCACCCACGAGGGAGCGGCGGCCGCGGCCAAGCCCAGCATGGGCGACATGGAAAAGACAATGGTGATGGACACCGCCATGCACCGGGAGATGCTGGCCAAAAGCGCCAAGGCCGGGGCCCCGGCAGGCGCGGCGCCGTCCGCGGAGGGCGGCGACGAGGGCGCGGCCGTCCTCACGTATCTTGCGGGCGGCGACGGCGAGGTGGTCCTGACCCGCAAGCTCATCAAGATCGGCAAGGCCGAGAACAACGACATCGTGGTGAAGGGCTTCCTGGTGGGCGGCACCGCGGCCACCATCGCCAAGCGCCCGGCCGGCTACTACCTTAGCTACGTGGGCGGCATGAGCAAGCCCAAGGTGAACGGCCAGCCGGTGAAGGAGTCCCAGCAGCTGAAGGACTACGACAAGATCGAGGTGGGCTCGGTGACGCTCCAGTTCAACCTCACGAAGCCCTGAATGTTCTTGGGAAAACGCTCGGCATACAGGCTGACTACGCTTTCCGGTTATCGTTGCCGTCTCACGACGTAGCATAACCTATTGCGAGGTTGCTTTATTAGGTTATCTTACTTACGCAGATAACCCAGCGTTGTTTCCTTGACATGTCAACCGTAAAGGAGAAGCAAATGAAGCCGTCAACTAAGCTGCTAGCGGTGCTTATCGGCGTTATGTTTTTTTTCATAGCAAGCAGCTTGCATGCAGATAGTGAGCAGGATAAGGCTGACATAGTAAAACACCTTGAGTTTATAGGGTATTCTGTGTCTGTTGATGGGAATAAAGTAGTTGCTAAAAGCAATGGTTTAATAATAGTCTTACAGATATCAAGCGACAAGGTCAGGTTGAGTACATCATGGGCTCTTACTGAATATGGCAAAGGGCATTATGACGATATTATGAATTTACTTAATGGAATGACTTACAAGTCGACATTTTCTAAATTCTATCTCGATAAAGAAAGCCCACCGGAAATTATTGTTACTGAATGTTACTATCAGATGCCTTATGAAAAAGAAAGATTCGGCCGCTTGATGACACTGTTTGTTGACGAAACGCAAAATTTATTCGTGAGGCAAATTTTGGCCCAGCCAGACATGGCGAAGTGGTTCAAGTAATATGTTATAAAGACCCCAAAGTGTGTCATCGCGGCAACAAGCGTCTTCCTCATAACCGGCATTTTCCCTGGCCGGGACCCCTCACGCCTCGGCCGCCATGCCAGTGACCAGCGCCATCCATAATTTTTTCGGGGCCCTGGGCCGCTTCGGCCTTCGGTGGTTCCACCACGTGGCGAACCTTCTGGCCTTCACCTGGCGACTCTTTTCCCTGGCCGTAAGAAAGCCCCTCGTCGGAAAGCCCCTGGTCCACCGCATCGTGGTGGAGCAGATATACTTCACCGCCGTCCAGGCCCTTCCCATCGTCATCCCCATCGCGCTTCTGATCGGCACCATGGTGATCGTCCAGTTCGGCAAGGCCGCCGGCCAGTACGACCTGGGCAAGCTCACGGTGCTCCTGCTGGTCCGCGAGATGGGGCCCCTGCTTACCGCCTTCATCGTGATCCTTAGAAGCTCGGTGGCCATCACCGCCGAGATCAGCTACATGCGGATTCTAAACGAGCTTGAGGCCGTGGAACTCATGGGCATAGACCCCATGCACATACTTGGCTACCCGCGGCTTGTGGGCATCACCACCGCCATGATCGGCCTTTTCATCATCTTCGACTTAGCGGCGGTTTTCGGCGGAAACGCCCTGGCGTGGACCCTGACCGAGATACCCATGGACCAGATCCTGCCGCAGATGGTAAAGGCCCTGGAGATGCGGGACATCACCGTGGGGATCGTGAAGGCCCTCTTCTTCGGCGTCACCATCACGGTGGTTAGCCTCTACCGGGGCTTCACCGTGCCGCGGGACATGACCGCCATCCCCGTGGCCTGCTCGGCCGGGGCCGTGGAGACGCTCTTTTACATCTTGGGCTTCAACATCTTCCTCTCCCTCATCTTCTATCTTTAGGCGGGCCCATGCCGCTTCTGGAACTCGAAGGCTGCTCCTACGCCCCCTGGAGCCAGGGAAGGGGTCTTGCGCCCTTCTCCTTCGGCATCGAGGAGGGCGAGACGGCCGCCGTGGTCTCCGACACGAACGAGGACGCACACCTGTTCCTGCGGGCCCTGGCGGGCCTTGAGCGCCCGCTTTCCGGCTCCTTCATCCACCGGGGGGAGGCCTTGGACGCCTCCGACTACCGGCGGGTGCTTGCCTACAAGCGCAAGGTGGGCTACATAGCATCCGATGCGGCGGTTTTTTCCAACAGGACCCTTGGCGAGACGCTCCTTTTCCCCTCCCGCTACTTCGGGGAGGCCGGCACGGGCGTTCTTCCCGGGGAAACCCTCGCCCTTTGCCGGCACTTCGAGATCGCGGAAAAGCTTGACCTTAGGCCCGCCCAGGCCTTCGAGGAGGACATAAGGCTCACCGTCATCGTGCGGGAGCTTGCGAAGAAACCGGACCTTCTCCTGGTGGAGAGGCCCTCCACGCACCTCGACCACGCAAGCCACATGCAGGTGCTGGATCACCTGCGGCTCCTGGCCGGAAAGGGCCAGACCATGGTGATCTACTCCTTCGACAGGGGCCTTTTGAACGAGATCGCCACCCAGACCGTGACCATACGAAACGGGCAGCTTCTGCAAACGCCCGGAAAGCCGGGGTGAGACGCCTTGGAACTCGTTTACCGACGCCGCGAAAAGGTGGTGGGCCTCTTCCTGGTCCTCACGGCGCTTCTGACAGCCTTCGCCCTGGCCGCCATCGGCCGCGGAAAGGACTGGTTCCGCTCCTACGTCCACTACTCCACGGTCTTCCACGAGGCCTACAACTTGGACGAGAAGGCCCCGGTCAAGATGGCCAAGGCCACCATCGGCAAGGTCAAAAGCATAGACCTCGAAGGCGACAAGGTGCGGGTGGAGCTGTCCATCCTGGCCGTCTACGCCCACCGGATAAGGAAGGGCTCCGTGGCCACCGTGGAGAGCCCCACCCTGATCGGCGCCGAGTACGTGTCCATAAAGCCCGGCGACCCCGCCGCCCCCGCCATTCCCGAAAACGGGCTGATCCCCTCCGAGGCCAAAAAATCGGTGGCCGACATCCTAAACGAGTTCAAGGTGGAGGAGACCGCCAAAAAGATCGTGACCGCGGCCCAGGAGCTCACCGACATAATTCACAAAATGCACGAGCAGGACGGCCCCCTCTTCCAGGCCCTGGCCAAGCTGAACCTGGTCATGGCCCACGTGGAATCCGTGCTGGCCGCCGTGGACCGCGGCGAGGGCACCCTGGGCGGCGCAATCCGCTCCGACCGGCTCCTTGTGGCCATCGAAGAGAACATGACGGAGGTCCGCTCCATCCTCGTCAACCTCGACCGCGCCACCGCCCGCATCCCCTCCGTGGTGGAGCGGGTCGGCGAGACCGCCCAGAAATCGGGCGGCGTGGCGGACGAAACCAAGGGCGCGGTGGTGCGCGTCCAGGGCGCGGTGGACCAGGCCCGCACGGACCTCGTGGAGCTTCAGAAGGTCCTGGAAGCCGTGCGCGAGTCCATGGCGCGCGTCCAAAAAATCCTGGAAAACGTGGAAAAGGCGAGCCACGACGTGCCCAGGGTCACCGAGTCCACCAAAAAGGGCGTTGAAGAGGTGCGCGAGGGCGTCCGCCAGGTGGACCGGGTGGTGCGCTCGGTGCAGCAGCTGCCCTTGATCCGCGGCCACGTGCCGCCGGAGCCCGCGGCCAAACCGGGCGACGCCGGATTAAGACCTTAAAGAATGCCTCCGGCGGCCGGGGAGACTACGTCCCCCCGGACCCCCGATAATCGCTCCGCCTTGCTGCGCAAGGCGTAGCAGTTTTTGAGGGCTTCGCATCCGGCCGGTCAAAGGCGTTAGAAGCGGAGAAAAAAGGCGGCGCGGCCGATGGATGGGGCCAAGCTGAACGAAGCCGCAAAGGAGGGATCAAGGCGGCGCTTGCCGCGTGACGATGGGCCGGCATACGAACGAGGGGGGAACGGCATGGCTTACGGGAAGTTCGAGTTCAACGGCTCGGGCCTGGGATTTTTCTGGCTCTTCATCTGGACCACGGTGCTCTCCATCGTAACCCTGGGGCTTTCCTTTCCCTGGACGGCCTCCGCCACCATGCGCTGGGTCATGGGCAACACCACCATCGACGGAAAGCAGCTCTGCTTCAAGGGCACCGGCATGGGTTTTTTCGGCAACTGGCTCCTCATCATCATCCTGACCTTCGTGACCATAGGTATCTACACGCCGTGGGGCGCCTGCCGCATCACGCGCTGGGCCATCAACAACACCTACTACGCCGAGGCGGGGGACGTGGAGGCCTGAGCGCGAGCCGAAAAGCGCCTTAGGGGTAAACATCGGAGTCTGTCATGAAAGCCAAGATCCTGACCGCGGCCGTCCTGTGCCTTCTCGCGTGCTCCTGCACCGGGGGAGGCGGATCCGTCCAGAAGGCCAAGTATCTCACCGACTCGGCCCGCCAGAACGCGGCGGGGCTTGCGCTCTACCAGCGGGGCTGCTGGGAGAAGGCCCTGGCGCACTTCTTCCGCGCCCACGAGCTGGCCGTTGCCGCGGATCTATCCGAAGACACGGCCACGAGCCTCAACAACATCGGAAACGCCTACCGGATGCTGGGGGAGGCCGAAAGCGCCGTGGCTTTTCTTACGGAGGCGGCCGGGATCTTCCGGGACGCGGGGGACGCGGCCGGCGTTCGGCAGGCCCTGTGCAACCTGGCCGCGGCGCAAATCGCCCTGGGGCGGCTCGACGAGGCGGAAAAGACCCTGGACCGGGCCGAGGCCGTGGCTGCGGGGGGCGCCTTCTTCGCGCCGCTTACGGTCAACCGCGCGGTGCTTCTAATGAAGAAGAAGGATTACGCCGGGGCGGAGAAGCTCCTCCTGGCGGCCCTGGCCTCGGCCCCCGCTGGCGACACGGCCGAGACCGCCGTCATCCGGCACTCGCTGGGGGTGCTTTTGCTGGAGACCGGACGGCCCAAGGAGGCGCTTCCCCACCTTACGGCGGCCCTTGACGCGGACCGCGCCCAGGGCTTCGCGGAGGGCATGGCGGAAGACCTCTTCCGCCTGGGCCAGGCGCTGAAGGCCGCGGGCGACGCGGCCGGGGCCGTCACGGCCTGGAAGCGGGCGCTTCTCCTCTTTGGCCTCCTCAACCTCGACAAGAAGGCCGAGGCCGTCAAGAAGGAGCTGGCGCCGGCCGCGGCCGAGGCGGGCGTCTCCCTTTCCGTGACGGACCTTTTCGAGGAGCGCTGGAAGGACGGCCAGGCTTACGAATCCCCCTGCGGGCGATAGGCCGCCCGGCTCGTCGCTCAACCCAAAAAGATCATGGAGGCTCCATACCCATGCGGCGTTCATCCCTTCTCGCGGCGGCCCTTGTCCTCCTCTTCGCAACCGCGGCCCAGGCCCGGCAGGAGGTCACGAAGACCTATTGCATGTCGCTTCTCGGCCGCAAGGCCGACGCCGCCCAGGTCAAGGCAGAGCTACTTCTAGGGGCGAAACGAATGGCCGTGGCCGAGCTTTTCGGGGAGATGGTCAGCTCCCTGAGCCGGGTCAAGGACTTCACCCTCTCGGAGGACGAGGTGTCGGCGGCGAGCGCCGGTTACATAAGGCTCGCGGGAGACCCCGTCTACAGGAACGGCCCCGATTTCGGCGAGGTCTGCGTCACCATCACCGCCTACGCCGAGGACGAGGACTTCAGGAAGCTTAAGCCGGTGACTCTTTCCGGCAAAAAATGCCTGGCCGACCCCAACCTCACCACCGCCAGGCTCAAGGAGGCCGCCCTCTCCCAGGCGCTTTCGGAGGCGCTCCTGCGCTACGAGCCGGGCCTCGAAGGCGTCTCCAGAAAAAGGCTCGGCAAGCTCGTCCATCAGGTAAAGCTCGTCAAGGCCGGCTTCCTGCCGGAAACCGAAACCTACTGCGTGGAGTTCGAGGCCCAGGTCTTCCCCGTGGAGGTGGCCGCGGCGCTCTCCTCGAAATCCAAGGCCGTGGAGCCCGCGCCCCTCGTCAGGACGCTTCCCGCCTCCGCCTTCAGCGCATCCACCGTGTATGGGAACGACACCCCCAACTACGGGCCCCAGAACTCCCGCCTCACCGAGACCGCCACCTTCTCCAACTGGAGCGCCGCGGTGAACGACGGCAACCAGTGGCTCCAGGCTGACCTCGGGCAGCCCGCCACCCTCTGCGCCATCTCCACCCTGGGCCGGGCCGTCCAGTACAACCAGTTCGTGACGGAGTACAAGGTGTCCTACAGCCTGGATGGAGCCGCCTGGACCTTCGTGAAGAGCGGGGACACCCCCATAGTCTTCGCCGGAAACCGCGAACGCCTCGTGGAGGTGCGCCACGACTTTCCCGAGCCCATAACGGCCCGGTACGTGCGCATCCACCCCGTGGGCTGGAACGAGCACATCACGCTTCGCTGGGAGCTTTGGGGAGCCTACGAAAAGGATTGACGGCAAGACGCCGCGGTCTTGCGGGGAACAGCGGCAGGATAGAAGTACTGGATCAGGCCTCGGCGCCGGGCGGCGAGGCGGAGGCGCGGCGGCCAAGAAGCTCGTCGCCCTTCATGGCGGGGTTATCCGCGTACATGCCGCGCCAGATGAGCCAGGCGGCCTTCCGCGCCATGGAGTCCAGCGTCTGGCGGGAGTAAACCGTCTGGCTTCCCGCCATCGAAAGAAGAATGATGCCCATAACCGAGCCGATGAATATGCCGGCCGCCTCCCAGGGGTCCGTGGGCGCGATGACCCCGCCCTCTATGGCCCTCTCCACCTGTGCCGCCACCATCCCGAGAATGGTGCGCTCCAGCCCCGCCAGGCGGCGGCGCAGGCGCTCCGGGCAGTTGGCCACGATGTCGGGCGTGGCCTCCGCGAAAAAAACCCGCAGGTAATCGCCGTTCTGCCGCGAAAACTCGAAGACCACCTCCAGTAGGCCGTTCACCACCTCCTCGATCCCCGCACCCTCCTGGGGCACCGTCCGGAGGCGCTCCACCAAAATCTCCAGGCCCCCCACCCCCACGCTTATGAAAAGGGCGTCCTTGTTGTCGTAATCGAGATAGATGGTGCGCTTGCTGTAGCCCGCCCGCGACGCGATGGCGTCCATGGCCGTGGCATGGTAGCCCCTGGAAAGAAAAATCTCCCGGGCCGCGTCCAGAATCTTCTCCGATCGGGATTTCTTCATGCGCCCCCAGCCCGAAAAGAAAAAGAAGCCTCCGGCGGCCGGGGGAGCAAACCTCCCCCGGACCCCCGATATTCGCTTCGCGTGCTTCGCACGCTCCGCCGCTATTGCAGGGCTTCGCATCTTGGCGGTCAACGGCCCCCACGCTTTACGCGCCGCCGGGATACGCTTCCGCCTTCATCCCGCTTACCCTACGGCCCCGGCCAGTAATGTAGGCTGGGTGGCTCCGCGCGTAGCGCTGGTTCACCCAACCGCGGGATTTCTTCAATCAGCCCTTAATCGAAACATTCTTGGCGCGGAACATGATCTCCACCGTTTCGCGCGTGGAGTACTGGAACTTGTAGCCAAGCTCCCCGGCGAGCCGGGAGTTGTCCACGAGCCAGGGATAGCGGACATAGTCATAAAACGTCTCGGGCACCTTGGCAATGGGAAGTTTGAGCTTCCAGGTCCAGCCGAAGAGCCGCATCATGACCCAGTCCGGGAGCCCGATCACCGAACGGCCGGCCAGCTTGTGTATGTCCATCATGGACATGTGATCGGCGGGCGCGACGTTGTAGGGGCCCCGCCCGTCATTGTCGAGGATGTGGAGGATGGAGCCCACCACGTCGTCCTCGTGCACGAACTGGAGGTGCGTCTCGTGCTCCGAGGGCAGAAGCCCCAGCGGAAGGAGAAAGAGCCACGAGAGATAATTGTCCACGTGGGGGCCGTAGATGACCACCGGCCGCACGATGCTCATGACGATCTCGGGGTGCTTTTCCGCAAACTCCGCGCAAAGGCCCTCCACCACGGCCTTGTCGCGGGCATAGGAGAAGTGCGGATGGGGCCGTATGGGGTCGGACTCCTTCAAGGGCACCGGGTTGTCGGCGAAGGCGCCGTAGGCCGTGGCCGAGCTTACGATGAGGGCTTTCCTTATTCCCGCCTCCTCGATGGCGGCAAGGGTGTTGCGGCTGCCGTCTATGTTGATG
Organism: Deltaproteobacteria bacterium; assembly: GCA_021815525.1. Lineage (GTDB taxonomy): Bacteria > Desulfobacterota > Desulfobacteria > Desulfobacterales > Desulfatibacillaceae > JACRLG01. The sequence goes on along the minus strand of JAKAGN010000038.1, from coordinate 1,371 downwards.
TGGCTCATGAGCTTTTCGTCCTGGATGGGGTTCAGGACGAAGGCCAGGTGAACCAGGATGTCGGGTTGAAGCTCCTTGACCCACGTGACGAGCGCCGGGTCGTTTATGTCCATCCTAAGGAACTCGCCCTTTTTGTACTTGGCAAGGGGCGTCTTTACATCCATGCCCCAGAAGCGCTCGCACCACTCGGCGCGGTCCAGCTCGCGTCCCAGAAGGCTGCGCACGTAGCCCGACATGCCGGTTATGAAGACGGTCTTCTTTCCCTTCTGCTCTTTCTTTTCGGCCATGCGACACCCCCATGTATGTTTCACCAGGCGCCCGCCAACAGCGGGAGTCTTACGTTTTTCCCCGCGCGGCGCCGGCCGGCTTTGCGGTATCGCCGGGGGCGAGGGAGACGAGCCGGACGGGGCGGGACATTGCGGCTGGTGAGTGACGGCCTTCGCCCCGCTCGTCTGACGCCGCCCCCGGCGATACCGGTCCATGGAGGGCTTCGCGGGATCGCCGCGAGGCTTGGAAGACGAGCCGAGCGGGGAAGAAATAGTACAGTTGGTACATTTCGACCCGTTAGGCTACGTCTGACACAGCATCCGGCGATACCCGCGAAGCCCTCCCCTACTCGATGATGCCGTTGGCCCTAGCCTGCTTGACCGTATCCGGCGCTTCCCACTTCTTCTCCATGCCGAGCTCCGCGAGGATAACGTTGGCGCCGATGTAACCGGGGCCGCCTATGATCATTCCGCCCGGATAGACCGAGGCCCCGCACACGAAGAAGTTCTCGATGGGGGTCCAGCACTGGGAGCAGGAGGGGTTGGGCCGCGAGTAGCCCATCTGGAGGGGCGAGTAGGCCCCCTGCTTGATGGAACCCCGCACCATGTTCCGGATCTTCTTCTCGATGTAGGTGGGCGGGTAGACCAGGGTGTTCAAAACCTCAAGGTTGGGGGCGTACTCCTTCCACTGGGCGGCCGCGCTTCGGGCGCAGTCCCACTTGATCTTCTCCCAGTCGGCGTCGAAGGGGGCGAGGCACTCGAAGCGGCCCGATGCGTTGCCCTCCGGGGCCATTATTGGATCGTGGTTGGAGGTGACGGTGGTGTGCCCGAAGAGGTGGTCCATGGAGAACTCCTTGGCCTCCAGGGCGTCGATGTGGTCGCATATGGCCTGGGTGGACTCGGAGCCTAAGAAGGTGACCAGCGCCCGGTTGGCGTCGGGGCAGTCCTCGGAGCCCACGTAGCGGGGCGGCTCGGCCAAGGCGTAGTGCCCGCCGAAAAGGGAAATCTTCTCCCACTCCCAGCGCTTGGCGCTCTCGGAAAGATCCGCGGGGACCTCCTTTTCGCCGAAGAAGCGGAGGAAGTTCTGGCGCGGGTCCACGGTGGA
>JAKAGN010000037.1 GCA_021815525.1 Deltaproteobacteria bacterium | reverse complement strand
CCGCGGCTCGTCCACGCTGTGGGCGAAGCGGTTGAGCCTCCGGGCCACGTTGTCGGCCCGCTTTATCTGCTCGGCCATCTTCTGGGAAAGGCGCGAAAGCTGCGCCGGGTTCAGCTCCCGGCCCCGCTCTGCGGCCAGCGCCAGGTCTCCGAAAAGCCCCGCGATCTCCGAGATGACCGCCAGCACGTTCTTGATCTCGTGGGAGATTCCGGCGGACATCCGGCCGAAGAAGAGGAGGCCCTCCCGTTCATCGCCGCGGGGCTCGTCCATCAGGCCTCCTCCTTCCCTGCGGCCTGGGCCGCCAGCTTCAGCTTTTCCACGAGGAGGTCGATCTTGATGGGCTTCATGAGGTAGAAGGCCGCGCCCTCGGCCTCGCCCGCCTCCCGGTCCTCGGCCGAGCCGTGGCCCGTGAGGAAGACGAAGCCCGAGCCAGGGCGCCTCGCCTTGATCTGCCGCATGACGGAAAGCCCGGAGGTGCCCGGCATCTTCATGTCGAGGACAATTACGTCGTAGGCGGTTTTTTCGGCCATTTCCACGGCCTTGGCGCCCTCCGTTGTCCAGTCGGCCTCGATTCCGCGGAAGAACAGGCGTTCGGCCATGGCCGAGATAAGTTCGCGTTCGTCGTCCACCAGAAGAACTCGCATGGGGTGCCTCCCGCCTTCCTGTTTTTCTCAGAGCCTCCGCTTGACGGGAAGCGTGACGGTGAAGGTGGTGCCCTTTCCGGGCTCGCTTTCCACCTCGATGTTGCCGGAAAGCTTCTTCACGATTCCGTAAGTGATTGAAAGCCCCAGGCCCGTGCCCTTGCGGCCCTTGGTGGAGAAGAAGGGCTCGAATATCCGCTTGATGTTTTCCGGGGGTATTCCGCAGCCGTTGTCGGAAATGCGGATGGCGACGTTGTCGGGCCCGGCGGAGGCAAGGGCGATGCCGATGGCCCCGCCGTCCTCCACGGCCGCGAAGGCGTTGTTCACTATGTTCAAGAAGACCTGCTGGAGCTGCCCCCGGTCGCTCTCGATGGCCGGCAGGTTCTCCTCGGCGGAGAGCGTGGTGGTGATGTTCCGGTAGAGGGACTCCTTCTCCAGGAAGCCCAAGACCTCCTTCACCAGTGGCTCCAGGTAGATGGTCTCGGTGTGGACGTCGATGTGCCGGGCAAAGCCCAAGAGCCTGTGGGTGATGGTGGAGCAGCGCTCCACGGAGCCCTGGATGGAGTCGGTGATGTCGGCCACCTTGGTGCGGTGGGGAAAATCCGGCATCACGGAAACCATGTCCCGTAAAAGCCCGGCCTTCTCGTTGATGATGGCGAGAGGGTTGTTGATCTCGTGGGCCACGCCGGCGGCCAGCCGCCCCAGCGAGGCCAGCTTGTTGGTGTACTCGGCCTTGTGGAGCAGCACCTCCCGGCGCTTGTCGGCCTCGTGGATGCGGCTTACGAGGTAGGTGCACACCGCCAGCACCACGAGGATTATCCCCAGGACCGAGACCGCGAAGAAGCCCAGGAGCTTTTTCCGGAGCGAGAGCCAGCCCGAGAAGAGCTGCGGCGTGTTACGGGCCAGCACGAACACGAAGGGCGACTCTGCCACGGCTTGGTAGGCCACCGTGAGATGGCGGCCCTGCGGGTCGTCGATCTCGACGATCCTGGATTTTTCGGTGAGGGGGGGTATCTCCAGGGGGAATTTACCCAGAACCTTGCCGTAGAGCTTCGAGGAGGTTTCCAGCGTGCCGGAAAGGCTCACGATGAAGGCGTCGCCCGAGTCGTTCCCCGCCGCGGAGCGGGTTAGCTCGTTGAAGACGTCGGTGTCTATGGTGGCTCTCAGTATGAAGAAGTCGCCGTCCCGTTTTTCATGCCGCACGGCTATGACCACGTGGGGGTAATCCCGGAATCCCCGGAAAACCTCGCTAACGTACTCGCCCCGAATGACCGTTTCCTTGAACCAGTCCTGGCTCCTGTAGTTTTTTCCCTCCAGGCTGTACGGCCCCACGTAGACCTTCTGGGTGCCGTCCGAGGATATGAGGCTTAGGTCGATGAAGCCGCCGAAGGCGCGCTTCAGGTTCACCAGTACCTGCCCCACCTCGGCGCGGGTGTCCATGTCCTCGGGCGGGTGCTCGGCCACTATGTAGCGCAGGGCGCTTTTCCGCTCCCCCAGGAAGAATGACAGCGAGCGGCTCACGTTCCCGGAAAGGTGCTCCATGGGGGCTATGAGCTCGGCCTTCAAGGCGTGCTGGTACTCGTAGAGGTTTATGACCGCCATGACGAAGAGGGGCACCAGGCTCACCCCGCCCGTGACCAGCACAGTCTGCCACCACATCCGGCGGTAGTTCAGGATGGGCCGGACGCTTTCGGGCGGCGTCTCCGGCCGCTTCCAGAACTCGGGGATGAAACGGGAAAGTCGACCCATCGAAGTCCTGCCCCGGGATGCCGCTTGGCTCCCGCCTCAGGGGTTCCCGCATTTCGCCCTGTTTTCCCGGGCTTTCTCGTTGGCGCGGCGCATGGTGTCGGCCAGGATGTCGATGGCCACCGGCTTCTCCAGGTACGCGAAGGCCCCCAGCTCCCGGCAGACCGCCTCGTCCTTGGCGGAGCCGTGCCCGGTGAGTATTATGATCTCGACCCCCGGGTGCTCCTTCTTGACCCTCCGCAACACCTCGATGCCGTTCATGCCCGGCAGGTTCAGGTCGAGGAGCATGACCTCCGGCTCCTCGTCCGCCACGAAGGAGAGAGCCTCCTCGCCGTCGTAAACCACTGCGGAGCCCACCTCCCGCATCTGGAGCCGGTCCGAGAGGGTCTCCACGAACTGGCGCTCGTCGTCCACCAGGAGCACCCGGCCGGGCATGGAAAAATCAGCCTTCCGGTATATGTCGGTCTTGTGGAAGCCGGCGCCCACCTTCACAGTCACGCTCTTCACCCCGTGAAGGCTCATGACCAGGCATTTCAGCTCCTCTTCCAGGCGCGAGAGCATCAGCACGTGCTTGTTGATGGTGACCGTGACGGCCCCGTCCCGGGCCGAGACGCCCACGTCGTGGCCCGCGGCGGCAAGGGCGGCCGCTACGTGGGCCGAAAGCGCGAAGTCGGCGGCCCGGGTCAGGCTCTTGGTGGTGGGGATCACGACGTCCTTGGCGGCGTGGGCGGCCAGGGTCGCGGCGGTCTCCTTCACCGAGTGCCGGGAGATGTCGAGGGTCACGTCGTAGAGCCTCGTATCGAGCGGATCGGGCCGGCCCAGGAACTCGCCCAGGGAAAGCATCCTCTCGTCGTCCTTCTTGATGGCCCTGGCCGCGCCGTCCTGGCCCGCGGCCGCTTCGGCCTCCTTCGCGCGGAAGGCCTGGGGGGCCGAGATGCACACGGACATGACGTGGGAGATTTCCCGGGGAAAGAAGAGCGCCGCGTTACCGCAGATCACCTGCCGGTCCCTTTTCAGAAGCTCGGCCACCGTCACGGAAATCTGGCTCGCCATTATCTCCCGCTCGCGGGTGAAGTGGTTGAAGGCCGAGACCTTGCCCGAAAGGCAGCGCTCGATCTTCTCCGGGCCCGTTTCGAAGCGCCTCGCGGCGGCCGCGGCGATCTCTTCGTCGGTGGTCAGGGAGTAACCCATAAGCGCCGCGGTCTCCCTGGCGCACTCCAAAGCCTTGCAGTGAGACGGTGCAAAAATAGTGATGATGGCCATCTCTTTGTCCTTCGTGTCTTCCGGGCCTCTTGCCGCTCCCGGAGCCCGGCTTCATCAGCCGTTTTTCTGTTCGCGGGCCTTGGCGTAGGCCGCTTCCATGACCGCCGTCAGCTTTTCGATGTCCACGGGCTTTTCGAGATAAGCGAAGGCGCCCATGTCGAGGGCCCGCTTTTCGTCCTCGTCCGAGCCGTGGCCGGTGAGCACGATGACCTCCACCTCCGGGTGCGCCTTCTTGGTCTCGGCCAGGACCGCGAAGCCGTCCACCTCAGGCATCCGAAGGTCCAGCACCATGACCTCGGGGTGGTCCGCGGCGAGCCGGTCGAGGGCGCCGGCCCCGCTGGTGGCCACCTGGGCGCCGTAGTCGCGTATGGCGAGCCTCTGGGCCAGGTTCTCCACGAACTCCTCCTCGTCGTCCACCAAGAGTATGCGGGAGAGCTTCTTCCAGTCCACCTTCATGGCGCTTCCGGCGGCGTCCGCCAGGAGGCACACGGTGCGAAGCGGGCAGTCCTCCTCGTCGGAGCCCATGTGGGCCTCGTCCCATATGGCGTCTATGGCCACGGCCTGGAGTGGGTAGATGTTGCCCTCCCCGATGTTCTCGTAGAGGTGGGTGCGGCGCATGACGGAAAGCACGTTTTCCTTGATGCCGGAAAAGCCGATCCTGACGCCGGCGCTCCGGACCCGGTCCACCAGGAGCGAAAGGGCCTCCTCGCCGGAGGCGTCCATGTCGTTGATGCCGTTGGCCACGATGAGGATGTGCCTAAGCTTCGGCATGGAGCGCATCCGCTCGGTGATCTGGTCCTCCAGGAAGCTTGCGTTGGCGAAGAAGAGCGGGCCGTCGAAGCGCACCACCGCGATGTGCTCGCAGTCCCTGAGCCCGAAGTGCCGGGCGTCCCGGAGCGAGCGGTCCGGGTGCAGGGCAAGGCTCGCCACCGTGGGCCTCATGCTCTTGTAGAGGAAGACGATGAGGGAAAGCACCACCCCCACGAAGATGCCCTTGTCGAGGTGCGGGGCGAAGGCCAGGGTGCACAGGAAGGTGATTATGGAGATGGCGCCGTCGTACCACTGGGCCTTCCAGGCGTGCATGAAGCCCGAGACGTTCACGAGCCCTATGACCGCCATCATTATGACCGCGGCCAGGACCGACTGGGGAAGGTTATACAGGAGCTTCGTGAAAAAAAGGAGCGTGATCAGAACCGCTAGGCTCGTCACCACCGATGACATGCCCGTCAAGGCCCCGGCCGAGAGGTTCACCGCGCTTCGGGAAAAGGACCCGGACACCGGGTAGGAGCCCGAAACCGAGCCCAGCATGTTGGCGATGCCCTGGCCGATGAGCTCCTGGTTGGGATCGAGCCTCTGGCCGGTCTTGGAGGCCATGGCCTTGGCTATGGAGATGGCCTCCATGAAGCCCAGAATGGAGATTATGGCCGCGAAGGGCAGGAACTTGAAAACCATCGAAATCTTCGCGTGGGGAATGGCGAAGGCGGGAAGCCCGGGCGGTATCTCGCCCACCACCGCGCCGCCGCCGATCATGGCGACGCCGTCGATGGGCTTGCCCTTCGGGTCGAGGACAAGCTTTCCGGCCGCGTCCTTCTTGAAATCCTTCACGGCGCTGTTGCCCATCTTGACCCGCCATATCCTCTTGTCCGCGGGGGGAGCGGGCGTGGCCGACTTCAGCATGAAGCTCATGCCGCCGTCCGGGCGTTTTACGCCGTAAAAAAGCTCGTTCCGCAGCTCCTCGCGGTAGCCCGCGGCAAGCTCCTTGGCCTGGGAGGCCTTCAGGGCCAGCATGGCGCCCTCGTGGGCAAGCTCCATGTACTCCAGGGAGTGCTTTCCGAATTTCGCGGCGGCGTCGTCCAGCCTGGGGGTGAGCTTCGCGGTTTCGTCGCCCAGGGCCTTGATGTCGGCCACCTGCGCGTTGAAATCGGCCAGGAGCTTCTGGGTTTCGGCGGGAAGATCGGCCGTGGAAACGGTCTTGTCGTGCTTGAAGCCCATGAACGAAGCGGCCACTATGGCGAGGGCCACCGCCACCAGCACGTTGGGTATCTTGGGGTTCACCTTCCTGAGCGCGTACATGAGGGCGAAGGCTATGGCCCCCATGATGAGGCTCGGCCAGTGGGTGTAGACTATGGCCGCCTGGACGGTCTTGATGATGGTCTCGTAGTGGTGCGGGGCGTTGTCCACGGAGACCCCGAAGAAGGACGCCAGCTGGCTTGTGGCGATGATGATGGCCGCCGCGTTGGTGAAGCCGTTCACCACCGGGTGCGACAGGAAGTTCACCACGAGCCCGAGCCTGAGGGCTCCCAGGAGGAACTGGAAAAGCCCCACGATCAAGGCCAGCATGACGGCGTAGGCCACGTACTCCGGGCTTCCGGCCGTGGCGAGCGGCGCCAGGCTCGCCGAGGTCATGAGGCTCACCACGGCCACCGGGCCGGTGGCGAGCTGCATGGAGGAGCCGAAGAGGGAGGCCAGCATGGGCGGGAGAAGCGCCGCGTAAAGGCCGTAGTAGGCCGGGAGCCCGGCCAGCTTGGCGTAGGCCATGGATTGCGGAATGAGAACCAGGGCCACGGTGATGCCCGCTACGGCGTCGGCCTGAAATTTGGCCGTGGAGTAACCCTTGAACCAGGAGAGAAAAGGAAAGATGCGCGTCAGCATGATGAATCCCGAGTACCGGTGAAGGGGAAAAGAAACGTCTCCTTAATTTCCCAGCCATAGCCTGGGAAAATCGCCGGAAACCATAGTAAAATTGGCCGCGCGGATTTTATGGGCCAAGACCGGGAGTGTCAAGGCAAATCGCCGCGTTGCGGCAAGCTTCCGATCTTGCGGCGAATGCGCGCGGGCCTTTTTGGCCGGATAGATTCATTTTGAGCAAAGGCTGGGGAAGCGGAAAAGGCGGCGGAAACGGAATATCCCGAAGTCCGGAACGTTTCAGCCGCTTCCGCAAGAGGCTGGCAGAGCAGGAACCGGACCCGGCGGCCCGGTCCCGGGGGGAGAAGGAAGGCTCAGAAATTTCTAGGCTTGCAGATGATTTCCCGTATCTTGAGATCGAAGACGTCCGACTGGTTGGCGGGTTTCAGTATCAGGGCCGAGTCCGCGCCCCGGGCCGAGCCGCCGATGGCGACGAGGTCCCGTCCCGAAAGCGCGCCGGCGTCGGCGGCCATGATGGAGACCTCCACCGCAACCTTGACCCCCTGGCCGAAAAGCCGCAGTACCTCGGCCATGACCAGAACCGGATAGACCCCGGAGAACTTCTTGGCGAAGGAGCGCTCCACGCCCGAAAGCGCGTGGGTGGCCTGCACCACGCGGGCTCCCCGGGCCGCGAGGTCCGCCCGGGCCTCCTCCGTCATGATGGTCTCGAAGGGCTTGCGGAAGCCCGCGTGGTAGGTAACGGCCACCACCTTGAAGCCCGAAAACACGTCCAGCACCTTAAGGGCCGTCTCGCCGGTGGTGGTGGCCACCACCACCTCGTTAAGACCCAGCTCCACCGCGCGTTCATGGGCCAGCCGCACGGTCTCGTCGCTGTTTTCCTTGCCTGGAGCGTCGAAATGATGGCTCATGGCGAAATCCTCCCGTGCCTGGGGTGCGTCGCATGAAGATATTTTACCACAAGCCGGCAAGCCCTCGCAAGGACGGTTCATCCCAAATTCGGGTATATCTGCTATCCTGGAGATCCATCTAAATAAATACCTTGATTAACATCGCAATTAATGAGAAAAAATAAAGCGATCATAAAAAATTATTCAAGCTGCCGGACTGGCCGGAAAACCATGCCTTGACCTGATGCGCAAGCCGTGGGCTTGCAGGTGGAATGGGCCTGCTCTTGGGCCGTGCAACAGTCCGAAGGCGGATCATGTGCCGTAAGGGGAATGAGTCACATTTTTCTCCAAGATGAGGATCATGTCCATGCGAACCTGCCGATATAACCTCCTGGTTGTATTAACTTTATTTGCGATATACCAGCTTATCTCACCTGTAGGGCAAGCCTACTCCGCCACTTGGAAAGCGGCGATGCTTGCGCCTAAAGGGACTTATGTAGCCAAGGCGTTTGAAGAAATTGTGATTCCAGGAATAAGCCGAGCCAGCAATAAGCAATTGCAATTAAAAGTTTATTACGGTGCTCAAATGGGAGATGAGGATGCATATATAAAAAAAATGAAGAGCGGAGAACTTCAATGCGCCATTTTCAATGGCGATGGGCTTCTTAATTTGTGCCCGGAGTTTTCCGTTGTTCAACTCCCATTCATTTTTTCTGATTTTGATCAGGTCGATCGCTTGCGCGAACACGGCATTGAAACATTCGATACCTTATTTTGGCGACATGGTTTCAAACTATTGTATTGGCTCGATTACGGCTTTGAACACATATATTCGCTTAATAATCCTATGGCATCTTTTGCCGATTTCAGGAGGGAGCGCTTTATAAATGCTTCAGGCATCATCGAGGCAATGATGTTTTACGGCTTGAATATGCAATCAGTACCGGCCAAGTGGTCCGAGGCTGATTCTTTATTGAAAAAAAGTTTAACCGGATCAATTATCTCTGATCCGATTTGGATCGTCAAGACTCAAAGCTACAGTATAATACATTATATCAATGCTGTAAATTTTAGATATCGTCCTTGTATTGTTACAGTATCAGCGGTAGCTTGGCAAGGATTATCGCCAGATGTTCGCCAATCTCTCGATGCATCCAGAAATGTGATCCAATCTGAGGCAAACGAATCATTGAGAAAAGATTATAATAAAGTTATGGAGGCATTAATTAAATATGGTATCAAAAAAGTCAGTTTTGATCCGGCGTCTGAGGTGGAAATTAGAGAAGCTGCTATCAAAACTTGGCCATCATTTTCAGAAGATATCTATACCGGAAGTTTTACTGATGGAGTTATAGCAGTAGCTTCTGGTAAAGCATTAACATTGGCTACTAGAGGTAGCCAAGCCGCTGCACCAGATAAGCCGAATGAAAGCGGTTTAGAGGCAACATATGAAACTTCAATAGGCATACTTCATTATGGATTCCATATTGATGATAATGATGTATTAATGAGCCCAAGCAATGGAGCGGTTGGTTCATTTTTAGGTTTTGCAACTATAACTGAGACTGAAGCTATAGAAATTTCTGACGCAATATATGCAAGCAGCAAGGCTGATTTTTATACAAAAAAAGTATCGATTACACTAGTTCAAGACAAAAAGACAGGGAAATGGCTTGCCACCGCTGGAAAAATCGGCCTATTTAAAGCCGATTTGGTTACTAATGGTAATATTATCGTTGTATTATTAGAAGGGCAGACAATTCGAATTATCGGAGGTAAGGATAAGCCGATCAAAATTCTTGGAAGTCCATTTTCTGACACCACCGTTGTAATTCGAGAAGGTAAACCAGTAGAGCAGACAGCTGAGGCAAGCGAACAAGCTCGAAGAGCACCCGATGATATTTCTGGAAGATATATATGGAAAAGCAAATGGTCCTCGATGCGCGCCGGAAAAGGCTTTTGGATTAGAGATGAAAAGGGTGGCACGGCAATCAACTTGGTTGAACAAGGCAAGGGATCAATACCTATGATTGGCGGCGAGTTAATGATAGACCTGCCTGGAACCACTGATGTACACGTGCAAATCGATCCAGCAGTAGGAAAAACAACTTATGCCGGCCTTACCTTTTCGAAGCCTTGCGTTGTCGACATTCTCAAGGATGGCACCGTGATTACACGGCAAGCCGGGACCCTCGCAAGGGACCAGAATGGAAAAATCTGGATCAGCGAACCCGCAGTTGTTGAAGGAATAAATGGTTTTGCTTTCTTCACGGAGGCTTCAGCGGGAGGCTCCAAATGAGCCCAAAATTTAAAATGGAAAATAGCTCCCGGCTATCGGTGGAAAAAGTTTCATATCGCGTGAAGCAGTTTTTAGTGGCGCATCCAGACAACTGAAAAGGAGGTGGAGTATGAAAAGAAACTCCATATTCATCACAGCGCTGTTAACAATTTTTGTTTGCCTGGCAGGAGTGCAAGCTGGAGGGCCAACTACATCTGCCGGTACGCCAATGACATCTTCCATGACGTTTAAGACTTCAATAGGCACGCTTCACGGGCGCTATACCTTGGAGGACGGCGCCGAAATTGCCTTTACGGGAAATAAAGGCGTGGAGGTCGTTTTTGGCTTTGTAAGCATAGCGAAAGGTGACGCTCTCCCCGTCGGAGTCGCCATCGATGTTTGCACGACACGCTCAGACACAAAAAAATCGAGGATTACCCTCGTTCAAGATAAAAAAACGGGAAAATGGCTTGCCACCGACGGAAGAATCGGGTTGCTGAAGGGCAAGCGTGATTCAGAGCCCGTGGTATTCGAAGGGCACACCATAACAATAATCGGGGGATCGAAAAAACCAATTAAAATCAGTGGAGTCCCATTCTCGGACACCACGGTCATCATAAAAGGAGGCAAACCGGTACGGCAAAAATAGGTGGCAATGTCGTCAACCTGCTGGCATATCGCCCCGTTTTGCCAAGGTGCGGTGGATGTCCATGAGGCGGCGGATGGCGGCGCGGGGGTCGGAGGCGCGGTTTACGGCCCGCACCACCGCGAAGTTGCGGGCGCCGTGGGCGAGGACCCGGGGGAGGTTTTCGGCGTCTATGCCGCCTATGGCAACGGTTGTGAGGGGCGAGGAGCGTATGATCCCGCCCATGCGGTCAAGGCCCAGGACCGGGTCGGGCTTGTCCTTGGTGGGAGTGGCGAAGACCGGCCCCACGCCGATGTAGCCGGGCGAGAGAGCGCGGGCGGCCTTCTCCTGCTCCTCGTCATGGGTGGAAAGGCCGAAGACCTTGCCGGGCGCGGGCCAGAGCCCGCGGGCCTCGGTTAGATCCATGTCGTCCTGGCCAAGGTGCACGCCGTCGGCGTCCGAGTCGCGGGCCACGGAGAGGTAGTCGTTCACGATGAAAAGGGTGCCGGTGCCGGCCGTGATCCGGCGAAGGAGAAGCGCGGTTTCGAGGACCTCCGCCTCAGGGCGCTTTTTCATGCGGAGCTGCAGATACCGCACGCCCTCCAAGACGGCGGCCCGGGCGCAGGCCTCGTAGCCGGCCAAGGGGTCGGTGAGAATGAGGTAGAGCCCGAAATCGTCAGGCATTCAAATCCTCCAGGATCATCTTGGCCACCTTGCGGCCCGAGAGGAACATGCCCCCGAAGATGGGCCCCATGCGAAATCCCCCGCCCACGTTGTTGGCGGCCATGCCGGAGGCGTAGAGGCCGGGGTAGAGGCGCTTGGTGTTCTCCACGGTGGACGCCTCGCCCTCCTCCATCCACATGGGCTTTTCTCCAAGAATTCCGCCGGTTTCGGTGGCAAGCCGAATGCCGGCCTTGCGGGCGGCTATGGTGCATATCTCGGCCGGGTGGCCGGTGCCGTCGATGACGGCGCGGGTGGAAACCACGAGGGGGTCCACGTGGAGGCCTTCCCGCACCACGGGGGTCCAGTTCACCACGAGCCCGCACACTCGGTTTTCACGCACCGCGATGTCCTCCACGGAGACCGAGTTGAAGAAGACCGCCCCGGCCTTCCGCGCGCCGAAGATGAGGCCAGAGGCCACCTCCACGGAGTCGGCCGTGTGGAAGCCGTCGCCCACCGGCGCGTGGGAGATGGAGAAATCGTCCAGGATGGGAAGCGCCGAGTCCTCCACCACTATTTCGTTGAAGAGCATCCCACCGCCCCATACGCCGCCGCCCGGCGCGAGCCTGCGCTCGAAGACCGCGACCTTTTTCCCCGCCACCGCGAGATCACGCGCCGCCACGAGGCCCGAGGGCCCGGCGCCCACTATGGCGCAGTCGATGGCGAGGTTACGGGAAAGCTTGGCGAAGTAGGTCTTGACGATGGCTGCGGAAATTTTTTCTTCCATGAGTTCCATGCCGGGTTTTTCCTTCCATAGAAAACAGACAAAAAGAGGGGTTCCGAATGGGAACCCCTCGCCTGCGCGTTCTCCAGCACGGGTTCCCTACGCCGGTAATCAGCCGGATCAGGTTCGATGGGTATGCTCTCAGCCCGCAACACCGGGCACCCCAACCGCTGGAATCGAATTGTCACGGTCCCTGTGCCACGAAACCGGGCCCTTGTAAAGGACTTTATGGGCAAGCGCGCATCGAAAAAATTATACAGTAAAATTGACCATTGGGTCTTGTAAAGTTTTTCCGCTGTGGTAGAATTCCGCCCATTGCAATTTCATTTCAAGGGGACGGGAAATAGCCATGCTACTGAAGCCTTCCACCCGGGGAATCTTGAAGCGGCACGGGCTGCGCCTGGACAGGGCGCTCCACAACTGGGTCTATTTCTTTTTTTACAAGCCCTACGTGAGGGCCGCCTTTTTCAGCCAGCGCCTGATCGAAAGGCGCCTTTTGTGGTTCAAGCCCCTGGCGCGGCCGGTGCGGGCGGTTTTCAACCGCTACCATTCCAAGGTGTTGTCGGGCGGGGACGTGAAAAAAATCCTCACCCTGGACCGCGACGTGCTCCTTGGGCCGGACAAGGAAAAGCGCATCATCCCCTTCGCATTCGCCAACAAGGTGATATTCCGGGAGCCCTCCTTGATCGCCGTCATGGACTGCCCCTGCAAGGCGGCGACCAAATCCCCCTGTAAGCCCGTGAATTGCTGCATCGCCGTGGGCCGGGACTTCGCCCCCATCTGGCTCGAGCACTGCCGCGAGCGCTACCACGCGCGCCAGGTGACCCAGGAGGAGGCCTTGGCCCTCATCGAGACCATGCGCAAGACCGGGCACATCCAGCAGGCCTTCCTGAAGGTGGGGACCGGCGGCCTCACCGGGGTCATCTGCAACTGCTGCCCCCGCTGCTGCGTGAGCCTGGAC
>JAKAGN010000461.1 GCA_021815525.1 Deltaproteobacteria bacterium | reverse complement strand
GCGACGACGGCGTGCTGGCGGCCGCGAAGCATGGGATGGCGGCGTAGGGAAAGGATTCGCGGGGGAGGGGGAAGGAGGCCCCTTTTTGAAAAAAGGGTCTCCCCTTCCTCGCCCCCCGCACCCCCCTCCCCCACCCTTTCCAAAACACTTTCAGATCATTAGAGCCATTTCCTTTGTTATGCATACGGTCGTGGATATATTCAAAAAGTCGTAGCGGTCGATTCCCGGGTGGCCCGGCAACTCGTTGCCGGGGCCACCCAACGTAGGCATGATAAGCAAAAATGCTCTAAAAATCGGCATATCCACTCCCTATCCTCAATTTCGCGCGTCATCCTTGTCATCCAGCCGGATTTGAAATATAGAGGGAAAAAAATTGGGATTTCTATCCCATCGGATATTTTTTATTTGGATACCAAGTTGTAATCCAAGACCTAAAAAATTTGCATTCAGCCGGTAACGAGCTTTACCTCATAGGACGCATTATGAAAACCAAAAGGATGATTGGCATTGCGATGTTGATTATTTTCCTTTTCATTGCTGCATATAGTCATGCTGATACCCCTCCTGAATGGTTGACAAGCTATACGATAAAATCTGCGAATGGAAAATATATTGCCGAAGTATCGCCAATGGTTAAAGGAAACCAGGATAGACCCTGGGAATGGCGCTATCAAGTCGCCGTCAGAGAGGCAGGGAATAATTCAAAACAGTTATGGAAAACTGAATATTTTCATACCGGATATTGTGAAGGTTTGTTGTCGAACGATGGAAGATATTTTGTTTATGTTGAATTTTGGTACTCTTCCGAAGGCCAACTCGTTACCGTATATTCATCAAAGGGCTCCAAGGGCTGGACCGCATCGGATCTTTCAATTTCCTCTTGGTTTCTACCTAAAACCGTATCGCACAGATTATGGCTTGGTGAAGATAACCAGTATGAATTTATTGAAAATAATGGAAAAACAACAGGTCTGATCCTATACACACGTAAAGGGAAAAGAACGATTGCATTTTGAACGACGATTTGGAAAGAAATAGGGAGGGAAGCGCGATGGCCTGGAAGCCTATCCCTTTGAACGCAACTTGGAAAGATACCAGGCAGAAGAGGGGCTCATGAACTCACTCTACACCTTTCTGGCCGGGCCTGGCCTGTGGATCGCGGCCATTGTGTGCGCGGGGGGGCTCGTCGTGCGGCTGGCCTTTCTGACAGGGCTTTCCCGGGGCCGCGACGCGGTCTTCTACAACCACGCCAGCTTCTCCTGGGGCGCTAGGTCGGTGCTTTACTGGCTCGCGCCCTACGCCACCATTACGTACCGCAAAAACCCGGTTTTCACGGCCTTCTTCTTCGGCTTCCACGTTCCGCTTATCCTGGTCCCGGTCTTTCTTTCGGCCCACAACGAGCTTTTCTCGGAGGCCTTCGGCTTCTGCCTTCCTGTCCTGCCGGATCGCGCGGCCGACGCCCTCACCATCCTTCTTTTGATCTCCGCCGCCGGGCTTCTCGTCCGCCGCCTGCTAAGGCCCGAGGTGCGGGCGCTTTCCTCGGCCTGGGACTACGCGCTCCTCGTCCTCACCGCCCTTCCCTTCGCAACCGGCTTCGCCGCCGCGCGGCACCTGGGGCCATACTCGACCCTCATGGTGCTGCATCTTGCAAGCGCCGAGGCGCTCCTTATAATCATCCCCTTCTCCAAGCTGGGCCACGTCGCGCTCTTCTTCGCCACCCGCGCCTTCGCGGGCTTCGAGATGGGCAAAAGGCGCGGGGCCCGGGCTTGGTGACATTAACTTCCGGAGCCTTTTTCGATGCCTGATCCGCCCCTTTTCGTGGAAAAGTTCCCGCCCCGGGAAATTTCCGTAAAAAAAATCAAGGAGTTCCTTGGCGCCCAGGATGCGGCGAGGATCCGCGCGTGGCTATCGCTGTGCTCCCGCTGCGGGCTCTGCGCCGAGAGCTGCTACGTCTATCTCTCCAACGGCCGCGCCCCCAAGCTCTCGCCCGCCTACAAGGTCAAATCCACCCTTGGCGAGCTGGTGAAACGCAAGGGCCGGGTGGACCAGGCCTTCCTCGAAAAATGCCACGAGGTCTCCTGGCTCCAATGCTCGCTCTGCAAGCGCTGCACGGTCTTCTGTCCCTTCGGCATCGACGTCGCCACCATGCTCTCGCTTGTCAGGAGCGTCTGCCAGGGCCAGGATATGGCCCCGGATAAGCTCAAGTTCTTCACCAAAAACTGCGACGAAACCGGAAACCACGCGGGCCTCACCCTGGAGGAGCTTGTGGAGACCTGCGAATGGATGGCGGAGGAGTCCCGCGACACCGTGAGGGGCGTCACCATTCCCTTCGACCGCGAGGACGCGGAGTACATGTACACCATAAACCCGCGCGAGGCCCAGTTCTACCCCCAGGACATCGCCATGGCCGCCCAGATATTCACCCTGGCGGGAGAGAACTGGACCATGCCAAGCATGGGATGGGACTGCACCAACCTTCCCATGTTCACGGGCGACCGCAAAACCGCCGGCAAGCAGGCCGAGTACGTCTACTCCCAGGCCAGGAAGCTCAGAGCGAAAAAGATCCTCATAACCGAGTGCGGGCACGCGTTCCGCTCGCTCAAATTCGAGGGGCCCTACCTGGCGGGCTACGCCGACGGCCTTGCGCCCGTGCCGGTGGTCCACTACGTGGAGCTGCTGGCCGAGTACCTGGATAGCGGGCGCATCAAAATCGACCCGGCGAAAAAGCTCAAGAAACCGGTCACCTACCAGGACCCCTGCAACCTAAGCCGCAACGGCGGCGTATGGGAGGCCCCCCGGCGCATCATAGCCCATCTGTGCGAGGACTTCCGCGACATGGCCGAGAACCGCGACCGCAACCACTGCTGCGGCGGCGGCGGCGGCATCCTCCCAATGGGCCCGGACTACCGTCCGCGCCGCATGGCCAACGGCCGCTACAAGGCCGACCAGATCAAGGCCACCGGGGCATCGTACCTCATCGCGCCCTGAGAT
>JAKAGN010000036.1 GCA_021815525.1 Deltaproteobacteria bacterium | reverse complement strand
CCGGCCGGTCAACGATTGATAAGCGGAAAAGGGGTTTTATGTTCGATCCGTAGGGGCTGGAAACACGGAAGAAGGGCGGTAGGGGGACGGTAGGATAATTCGCTCAAACACGCCGGAAAGGATGTCGTTCTGCCGAGTTCATATTCTGCGTAACTGGTGAACACCACCATACTGGGTCAGCATTCTTTTTCATCTGTATCTCTCCGCGAATCCTGTGATTGTGCCTCCTTCAACATGGAAATTATGCGAGCTATGCCCAAACATATAATTCCAAGAACAAAATGATAAAATGCAACTCCTATTGCTATAAAAACTTCGCCAACGCTTATTCTGCCAGAGCTAAACAAACCTGATTGGCTAAATTTACTGATAAGTGCAAAAAAAGCAATAATACCTAAAAAAATAACAATAGCGCCAACGGTATCCAGTAAAGATACAAAACTATAAGTTGCTGGTTGGTCTTCATAGCCGAGAACATTTGGCTGTTCTGTGTCGTCTTCTGGAATCTCTTCTCCGCAGTTTTCACAGTAAAATTTTTCGGTCTTATTTTTCAAGCCACATCGAGCGCATATCCAACTTTCTGGGCGAGCATTTGATTCATCTGATGCAACAGTTTCTTCTTCTGGAATTGGGGCCCCGCATTTTTCACAGAAAAACGTCGTATCCACATTCTCGACACCACAGCTTTCGCATGTCCACATAGTTCCTCCCCGCCCTTAAAAGGCTACCATGTATGCCAATATCTCGTCCTTGATTCCCCTGCATGGATTTGAAGAAACAAGGCCAAAAACGCCGCCGGCTCATCATAGAACCTAAGGTGGTTTGAGCGGCTTGGCGCGTCTTTTTCTTGATGCCGCCGCTGAGCCCTTCTTTTCAGGGGGGTATGGAAGCAGGAACATGATCCCCACGGCCAGGAAAATGAGTCCCAGCATCGGGGTGAAAAAGCTCCAGAATCTTATTCCCGGCTCGATGACGCAGATCTTGGGATCTTCTTTCTTATAGTGGACGGTCACTTCCCTGCCTTCGGGATATTGATCCACCACCCCTTGCGCATGAGAGCGGAAGCTCGAGCCGTAATCGCCGAACGAGACGCGGCCGCCGGTAAACGTCTTTGCTTCTACCGCAAAGGCATACGATATTTCGGCGTAATACGTGCTGCCGCTCCTGCCGCCCGATCGAAGCTCGACGGACGAATGGGTGACGACGCCGCGGGTCGCGGGCCACGAGGGGCTGGCCATGGCCCGCACGAGGTCCCTGGAGCCGAAATACGCGGCCAGGCCGCCCAGGAGGGTGAACACCAGCCCGAAAACAAAGCGCCATCTCGGTGACAGCTCCTTCGGGGCTTCTTTCCTGCGAAAATTGAAATTGAAGCCAAGGCCCATGACGAGGTTCATCCGCTTGCTGCGGCCGCGACGACCCGCTCCCCGGCAGCGTTCCGCGAAAGTGGCCGGCCCAGGTTGTGAGGATAAAAGGCTGTTATTCCGAATTGTTGGAGCATGGGCGTTCAAAAAATGAACGCTTGGCGGCTGTATCCCGGCGGGCTCAGCGCTCCAGGAGCCGCACCGTGAAGCGGCACTTGTCCGACCCGCCCGCGAGGCGCTCCTCGATGACGAGTTCGCCGCCCAGGAGCCGGATGTAGGTGCGGTCGAGGTCCATGGCCGCGTCGCACACGCCGAAGGCCTCCGGCTTGCAGAAGCCGTAGGGGCAGCGCTCCACCTCCATCCTGAAGGACTTCTCGTCCCCGCCGGTCACGGTGAAGGCGATCCCGGCCCGCCGCAGGAACCTTTCCGCCCCCTCGCGGACTTCTCCGATGCTGGCGCCCTTTTTGCCCCCAAGGACCGGGGCGTGGAAGGCCAGGCGGCCGGCCACGCGGTTCATTCCCCGCACGATGGGATCCCCCAGCACGGGAAGGCCGTGGAGAAGCGACATGAAGCGGCCGTTTGTTTTAAGCAAAGCCTTTGGAATCATTTGTTATCCTCACTTTTATTAATAAGACGCCGGAAATGCCGGATAAACCCGTCCTACTCTTGGCCACCCTTCAGCGCAACGAGTGTTGACCGCTGAAATGCGAAGCCCTCTAGTATCTGCGGAGCGTTGCGCAGCAACGCGGAGCCATTATCGGGGGTCCGGGGGGACGTAGTCTCCCCGGCCGCCGGAGGCATATCTTTTAATCCTACTCGGTACCTTTTTTCGCCAGGGTATCGGCCGAGCGTTCCACGAATCCCATGAGGCGGCGGATCATGTCCTTGTGGCGCTGGTCCTGGCCCAGGTTCACGAAGCGGACCTGGCGGGGGCGGATCTCGTGGATGAGGACGGCGTCCTCGGGCTCGCCCACGCGGCCCAGGGCCCGCACGATGACCTGGAGGATCTGGATGAGCCAGGGCATCTCCTGGCGGCTGAGGAAAAGCTCGTAGATGCCGGATTCCGGGTCACCGTACTCGGCCAGGCCGCTTTTCAGGATTGCGCGGCCGGTTACGCCGCCCGCCAGGGCGAAGAGCATGTATATCTCGCGTTCGAGGGTCAGGAGGTAGCGGATCGGCACGGTGACGCGCGGGTTTTCGTCCAGGGCCTCGCGGAGGGTGGAGTGGACGTGGCGGAACTTCAGGAAAAAGCGTTCGCGGTCGGCGTCTATGATTTCGCGCGCGTAGTCCACGGCCTCGGTATCGAGGCCCGCAACCACCTTCAAGACCTCCTCGGGGGTCATCTCGATGTCCTGGTGCAGCTCCTTGTTGAACTTCCTAAGAAGCACGTTGGCCAGCATCAGGGCGTTGCGGTCGGAGTACGTCACGTTTTCGGGGTCGCGGGCGAAGTCCGAAAGGAGCGTGTAGAGGGCTAGGGTGGGCCCCTCCATGCTGTCGATCAGGACCTTGAGGGAGTTCAAGAAGCCGATGCGCTCCTGCTTGTGCATGTGCTCCTTCAGAAAATGCCACAGAAACTCGAAGACCTTTTCCCTGTGCCCGGTAAAGAGCGGGATGCGCTTTTCAAAGGCGCTCCGTAGGAAGTGCCCGTCCGGGTCGAAGGAGCCGCGCAGAAGGCCGATCAACTCCTCGGCCGCGGCGGAGGTGATGGAAAAATCCCGGGCCATGACCTCGTAGTCGCCGGGTCCGAAGACGACGGCGCTTTTGACCATGGCCTTTACCTTGGCCTTCACGGCCACGCGCCGGCAGTAGAAATCGAGGAGACGGGCCAGCTCCGGGTGGATTTCGGCCCCCACCTCGCCGTCGTCCAGGCGGGTTTCGACGCGGTTTCCGGCCACTTCCACCTCGGCCAGGACCAGGTCCGCCGCCATGTCTAACCGAAGCGCCATGACCTCCTTCACCGGCTCGCAGGCCTCCTTGCAGGACGCTTGTGTTTCCATGAAGGAGATAAGCTCCGAGACGAGGGCCATGCGGTCCACCACCAGGAAGGGATTTATGAAGCGGAATTCCGGCGCGTAGAGGGTGTCCAGGACCCGGGCGGTCTTCGGCGAGGATTTACCGAAGAGCCTCGCCGCGGAGCGGGCCGCGGCCACCTCCTCGGGCAGCGCCGGCTCGTCCTGGTGGGCGACCAGGTGCCACTTCAAGACGTTCACCTCGATGGGCGGCCGCGCGAGGGCTTCCCGGAGCTTTCCGAAGGCGAAGACGGCCTCGAAGACGTCCGTGCACTCGGCCACGGCCCCGCCCGGCTCCGGTTTTTCCAGGACCGCCGCTATCTTGGGCACGAGGCCCGCCACGGCTTCCTTTTTCTGCTTGTTCAGTATGGCGAGGCTCGCGAGGTTTGGATCTGGTTCCCCGTTTTCATCCGAAATGAAGGGGGAGTCGCCGCTTCGCCGGACGTTCCGGGCGGCCGCGGCTTCGGAGAGGGCCAGGGCCTTGAAATGGGCCCCAAGGGCCGTCAGAGTGGTGGTGACCCGTTCCCGGTATAGGGGATCGTCGAAATCGATGCGGAAGTAGACGGAGTTGATTCCAAGCCCCGCCAGGGCGTGCATGGCCCCGATGAAGATGCCCGGAAACTCCGATGCCGTGACCCCGATCCGCCGGACGGCGGAGCGGACCTCGGGAAGGTCCAGGGCAAGGCCGCCGAAGAGGATGACGTAATCGTAGTCGGCCGAGGCCCGGCCCTCGCCGGGCACGCCCCGGCCACGGAGCCGCACCAGCACCCGGCCGTCGTGGCCCGGCATCTTGTTGAGCTTGACGAGAACCGTCAGAAGCTCCTCCCGGGCGTCCTCCATGCGCTTTACGTCGCTTGTGGTGAAGGCCGCGAGGAAGTCCGCGAAATTCTGGGCAAAGGCTACCATTAGGGCCCGGAAGGGGTCCATGCGGCGGTCCTGTGCGTGGAGGGTCTCGGCGAGGCCCGTCACGTCGTAGCCGCCGCCCGTCTTCTTGGAATCGGTGCCGCCCAGCTCGCGGAACAGGGCCTCCGCGGCGTCGTCCAGTATGACTTCGTTGCTCACGGCATGAACCTTATAGGATGATCCGCTGCGAAAGCATGGTCACGATCTCCTCGGGGTCGTCCATCACGTGGATTATGTCCATGTCCTGGGGGGAGATGCGCCCGCCGCCCAGGAGGTTTTTCTTGATCCACGCCACAAGCCCGCCCCAGTGCTCGCGCCCCACCAGGATCACAGGGAAGGGGCGTATCCGGTGGGTCTGGATGAGGGTCACGGCCTCGAAAAGCTCGTCCAAGGTGCCGAAGCCGCCCGGAAGAACGATGTAGGCCAGGGCGTACTTGACGAACATGACCTTCCGAATGAAGAAGTACTTGAACTCCAGCTGCACATTGGCATAGGGGTTGGGCTTCTGCTCGAATGGGAGCTTGATGTTGAGCCCCACGCTCTTTCCGCCGGCCTCGGCCGCGCCCTTGTTGGCCGCCTCCATGACCCCGCCGCCGCCGCCCGTGATTACGCCGAAGCCCTTTTCGACGCAGCGCCGGGCGATCTCGAATGCGAGCCCGTAGTTGGGGTCGTCCTCCTTCATGCGGGCCGAGCCGAAGATGGAAACCGCCGGCCCCACGTTGTGCAGGGCCTCCACGCCGTCCACGAACTCCCCCATGATGCGGAAGAGCCGCCAGGACTCCTTGATGGAAAAATCGTCTATCAGGTACTGGTGTTCCATCGAAAACGCCTTCCGGTTAAGCTCCGCCGGCGGGCCCGCGCACGGGGCTTCTCCCGGCCTTCCATAAAAGATAACACAATTCCCGCTTCAAGCAAAGACGAAGACACCGAAAGAGGCCGCTCCCGGCCGAGGGATCCCGGGGCGCGGCCTTTTTCTGTTGGACGCCCCTTGGGGAGCCGTTTCCCCCGGCCCCGCCGACAGGCGGTCTGAAAACGATGATATGCAAGGCGCGCGATGCGCGCGCGAAGGGAGCGTGCTGTTTGCACGTGACCGAGCGCAAGACGAAGCGCAACGCGGCAGATCGCGGTTTCAGACCGCCTGTGTTAGGCGTTGTGGAGGTCGATGATGAGCTTTCCCCCCTCCTTGGTGACGGGGTAGAGGGTCAGGGGGTGCTTGCCGGGGCCGCAGATGGTCTTGCCGTCCATGCCGAAGGTGGTGGAGTTCACCGAGCAGCACTGGACCGTGCCCTCGCCCGGAACCGGGTCGAGACGCCGGCGCCCGATGTGGGTGCAGCGGTTCCGGTAGGCCTTAAAGCCGCCTTTGTCGTCCCGCACCACCAGGACCCGGACCGGGAGCCCCCCGCCCTCGCAGCGCAGGGCCCCGCCGGGAACGTCCAGCTCGGCGGCGCGGGAAAGGTCCACGGTGAGCTTGCCGGCCGAGTAGCTGAAGGATGCCGGGTCCCGGGGCGGTTTCGTGGCTGGGATCCCAAGAATGCGCTGGAAAATGCTTCTCGGAAGCTTCTTGACCTTGGCCATGATGATCTCCTTTCGTTCTTTTCGGCTTTAAAGGATGATGGGAAGGGGGCGGTTGAGGCGTATGGATGAAAGCGTGAGGCGCGCGTCCCAGGCCAGGGCCATGACGCCAGCCGCAAGCGCCTCCCGAAGGGCCGCGCAGAAGGCCGGGTCGATCTCGTCGGCCGGTGAAAAGCTTTCCGCGTCATGGCGCTGGACCAGGAAGAAAAAGGCCGCGCGCAGGCCCTGGCGCGCCAGCGCCGCAAGCTCGCGGGCGTGCTTCGCGCCGCGGGCCGTGGGGGCGTCGGGAAAAAGCGCCCGGCCGCCTTCCACCAGGGTGCAGTTTTTCACCTCAACGTAGCAGTCGGCAAGGCCCGGCCCGCGAAGGAGCAGGTCCGGCCGGGATCCGCCCGGAAGCCGCGACTCCGGCCGGATCTCGCCGTAGCCGGAAAAGCCCGGGATCACGCCGTCCCGGATCCCCCTGGCCGCCAGGCGGTTGGGCAGAAGCGTGTTCACGCCCACGAGGCTTTCCGGCATCGAGATAAGCTCCCAGGTGAAGGGGTGCTTCCGCCCGGGGTTTTCCGAGCGCGAGAGCCACACGGGGCGGCCCGGCTCCGAGCAGCCGGTCATGCGGCCCGAGTTGGGGCAGTGGGCCGTTACGGGGGTTCCGTCTTCAAGGATCACGTCCGCCAGGAAGCGCTTGTAGCGCTTGACGAGCGTTCCGGGCGTGAGGGGCGGAAGCGCCAGCGCCCCGGGCGGAAGCGGAGCCGGCACCGCACCTTCGCCTTCATGTTGCAAGCCCTTCCGATCCGTGCTTTTTATGGAGGCTGGAATTTTCATCGGAAGGGAGCATATGCCTCATGAACTTGAGTCCCCAGCGCGCCCGGTTCCTTGAGAGCGACTTTTCCAGGGGCTTCATAGCCTTTTGCGGCTTTTCCGCCCTTTCGGCGGGCGAGGGCCGTTTCGAGTCGGAGCTTCTCGTCCGCCCCGAGCACCGGCAGCAGGACGGCTTCATCCACGCGGGCGTCATGGCCGCCATGAGCGATCACACCGCGGGTTACGCCGCCTATACGCTTGTGGACGAGACTTACCGCGTCTTGACCATCGAGTTCAAGATCAATTTCCTCAAGCCCGCCTCCGGGGAGCGGCTCGTGTGCCGGGCCAAGGTGCTCCGCAGGGGCCGCAGCGTCATGGTGGCGGAGTCGGCGGTCTTCGACCTGGCGGAGGGCCGGGAGCGGGACGTCACCATAGCCATAGTTACGCTTTCGCCCGTGCCAGCGTCGAGCCTCGCCCGCGCAAGGGATTAATTTTAGAAGGGAATTCTTCGCCATGAGCCGTACCGGCGAGATCAGGCGTTTGCTGGACGAGAACGAGGAGCGGCTGTTGGCCCCCCGCGCCACCCGGAGCGTGGCGGGCCTGCGGCGCCGGCCCGAGGCCGTGGCGGACGCCGGCTACCGCCAGGACTTCTCCCTGGACGCCGACCGCATCCTCCACTCGCGGGCCTACGCGCGCTACATCGACAAGACCCAGGTCTTCTACTTGATCGTGAACGACCACATCACCCACCGGGTCCTCCACGTGCAGCTCGTATCGAAGATCGCCCGCACCATCGGCCGTTTCCTGCGCTTGAACGAGGATTTGATCGAGGCCGTGGCGCTGGGGCACGACATCGGCCACTCCCCCTTCGGCCACGCGGGCGAGAGCTTCCTCTCGGCCCTGTGCCAAGCCCACGGCATCGGCGCCTTCTGCCACAACGTCCAGAGCGTGCGCTTCCTGGACCGGGTGGAGCGGC
The DNA here is from genome assembly GCA_021815525.1 of Deltaproteobacteria bacterium. GTDB lineage: Bacteria > Desulfobacterota > Desulfobacteria > Desulfobacterales > Desulfatibacillaceae > JACRLG01. The sequence goes on along the minus strand of JAKAGN010000036.1, from coordinate 4,905 downwards.
AGGGCCTGGGCTGGAACCTCTGCCTCCAGACGCTGGACGGCATCCTCTGCCACGACGGGGAGGTCCACGACCGGCTGCTTTCGCCGGTGCCGGGCCGCGGCTTCGCGGACCTCGACCGGCTCATGGAGGAAAAGACCCGCGACCCCGCGATCGGCCTCGTCCCCATGACGGCGGAGGGCTGCGTGGTGCGCCTGGCGGACACCATAAGCTACATCGGCCGCGACATAGAGGACGCGGTGCGGCTTTCCATCATCCGCCGCGAGGACGTGCCTCCGGAGTGCGCGAAGGTGCTGGGCTCCACCAACGGCACCATCGTGCACACCCTGGTCACCGACGTCATCGAGGAAAGCGCCGAAACCGCCCACGTGGGCTTTTCGGAGGAAATCTCGCAGGCGCTGGCCCGGCTCAAGCGCTTCAACCTGGAGCGCATCTACTCGCACCCCACCGTCCGCCGCCACGCCCCGGTCATCGAGGAGCTGTTCTCCCTGCTTTTCGACCGCTACCTTGGAGACGTCCGGGGGGACCGGCGCGAGTCGGCGATCTTCACGGGATTTTTGAACGGAAAATCGGAGGGTTATCTTTCAGCCCACGGCCCCGCCGAAATGGTCCGCGACTTCATTTCCGGCATGACGGACCAGTACTTCCTCCAGCAGTGCCCGGAAAAGCTGCGCCCGAGCCTGAGGCGGATGCCGTGAGGGGGGGGTAAGGGCTTCGTCCCGCGGGGCGGGTTAGACGGGCGGGCGGGTTTCGCATAAAGGTCACGCGGAGTTGGGTATCGCTTATCGGGGATAATCCCGCCGCGTGAATCAAGGAGGAGGAAATACTATCAAGCTATCCGTAAGCTGTGAAATAAGCACCTATACGCCGGTCAATTCATCTGGTTGAGCGCTTCCTGGAGCTCGCTCGTGCGTTTTTCGGTCATTTCCCTGAGACAGGCGGTATACGTCTGTGCTTCCATGGTGCCGCCCTCGTAAAAACCCGCCATGAAGGCGCAGTGGGCGTCCCGGTACTTGAGCCAGGCCTGCTCGGCGGCCTTGAGCCTATCTTTTTGCGCCTTGTCTCCGATAAGCGATATCAACTGCTTGTAGACCTTGTTGAGGCTGGCGTCGGCCTCCTTCAGCATCTTGGCCTCACACTCCCGCATTTCGAGGGTGGTCTGTGGATTCGAGCAGGGATCGGGCGCCTTCTTGGCGGCTCCGGAAGAGACGAACGCGGCCACCACCACGAAAAGCAGCAGAACGGTCTTTTTCACGGCTCCCCCCAAAGTTCGTGTTGATTTTCATGGGAATTTATCATGTTCACGCCCGGGCGCAAAGGGGAAAAATTCCCCTTGCATTTTGGTTGAAGCGGGCTTGAAGATTAAACCGAGTTCAATAAATGAATCGTATTGCTCTCACCGACACGCCGCTATACAGTCAAACCAGTGCCTGGTCGGAAGAATCGAGAAGCTCGAAGTTGGTAATTTTCACCGTTCCGTCGGGAAACTTGGCGAGAATTTCAAGCTCGCCGCCCATTCCCCGGATATACTCGCGCAAGGTGCTGATATACATGTCGGCGCGGCGCTCCATCTTGGACACGGCCGCCTGATTGATGTGGAGGGTTTCCGCAAGCTTCACCTGCGACATCTCCTTGGCTTGGCGTAGCTCGTGCAAAGGCATTTCGGCCTTGAGCTTCAGGTACAGGGCCTCTGACCGGGCCCTCGACTCGGGCGACATCCCTGCAACAAGTTCCGCGAATTTCTTAGCCATCGGGCCATTCCTCATCTTTTAATGTTTTCAGGTGCTCTTCGTAGATGCGCTCAGCCACTGGCACGTTCTTCACATACCAAAGGTCATCGCCGGTCTTGTCGCCGCCTATGAGCAAAATCGCGCAACGCCTCGGGTCAAAAGCGAACAGCACCCGATATGGCCGGCCCCCGCATTGAACCCTCAGCTCCCGCATGTTGCCGTGTTTGGAGCCTTTGATGCCGCTCGTGTGCGGAAAGCCGAGGTTGGGTCCGAATTCTTCGAGAAGCCTTACGCTTGCCGCGACCGCTTCCTGTCCCTTTGCGGCCAGCCCATTCCACCAGCTTCCGAATTCGTCCGTGTACTCCACATCCCAACTCATGATAATTATAACTCCAAAGGAATATGACCGCAAGGGAATTTTTCGTGCCCTGCCGCGCCCGCCTCAGCGCTGATGTTTATGCCTTTATATTGGTTTTATTCCTACCAAGTCCCGACCGATAGATCAAGGTTGAAAAATCCCTTGCATTTTGGTTGAAGCGGGTTTACTTATTGAACTCGATTCAATTAATGAATTCTATTTGACTAAGGCTGCCGCCGCCAGCACCGGCTCCCGGCCGGCCGCCCTCACCATCCTCTTCACAAGCACGGAGGCGTCATGGATTTCGCGTTCACCAAGGATCAGCTCATGTTCAAGGAGGAGGTCATCCGCTTCGCAAAAAAGGAGATCGTCCCCCGGGTGCAGGAGCACGACCTCAAAAACGAGTTCGATTTCGAGTCCTTCCGCAAGATGGGCGAGTTCGGCATCCTGGGGCTCCATTTTCCCGAGGAGCTGGGAGGCCAGGGCGCGGACGTCATCACGACTGTCCTTGCGGGCGAGGCCCTTGGCGAGGCGGGCGTTGACGGCGGCCTCACCCTTGCCTACGGGGCCCACACCTTCCTTTGCGCCGACACCCTTTTCCGCCACGGAACCGACGCGCAGCGGAAAAAATACATCCCCAAGCTCGCAAGCGGCGAGTGGATCGGCTGCATGGGCCTGACCGAGCCGGGCGCGGGAAGCGACGTGGCCTCCATGACCTCCACCGCCGAAAAGAGGGACGGCGGCTACGTCCTAAACGGCAACAAGATGTTCATCACGAACGGCCCCATAGCCGACGTGGCGGTGGTCTATGCCAAGACCGACCCCGCGGCCCATCACGCCGGGATTTCCGCCTTCATCGTGGAGAAGGGCACGCCGGGCTTCTCGGCCGGGCCGCCCCTGATAAAGATGGGCGTGCACTCGTCCCAGACATCGGAGCTCATCTTCCAGGACTGCAAGATCCCCGCCGAGAACCTCCTGGGTCAGGAGGGCCACGGCTTCCTCATGGCCATGGGCACCGTGGAGTGGGACCGCTCGGCGCTCCTGGCCCCCTTCCTGGGCTCCGGGGCCTACCTTCTGAAGAAATGCTCCCGCTACGCGAAGGACCGCGTGCAGTTCGGGCGGCCTATCGGCCAGTTCCAGGCCACCAAGCACAAGCTGGCGAACGTGCGCATCATGCTGGAGGCGGCGAAAGCCCTCGTCTACCGCATCGCCTGGTGCAAGAACCAGGGCAAGCCCCTGAACCACCTGGAGGCGGCGGTGGCCAAGCTGGCCCTGGGCGACGGGTGCCTAGGGCCCATGAACGACGCCATGCTCCTTTTCGGCGGCTACGGCTACTGCCACGAGTACGACGTGGAGCGCTGCTTCCGGGACAGCCGCCTGGCCCCAATAGGAGGCGGGACCAGCGACATCCAAAAAATGATCATCTCTAAAATGATATAGCCCCTCGGGACATCCGATGACCAAAGGCCGGATAAAAACGATGAAATGCAAGGAACGCGAGGGGCGAAGGAGGGAGCGTACTTTTCGTACGTGACCGAACTTCGGCCCGATGCGTGACACAGCAGTTCGCGTTTTTGGACGGCCGTGAAGGAGAGAAAAATGAACTTCGAGTTTTGCGAAAAGGAACAGGCCTTTTTGGGCGGGATCGAGGCCATCGTGGCCGCGTTCGAGCCCTTGGCCGGGCAGAAGGTGAAGGAGCCGCTGGCGGCCATCCTGGAGAAGCTCGCGGCCACGGACTATCTAAGGCTCGGGCTGGAGAAGGTGGAGGGGCTTGCGGGGCTCGTGACCCTGACTGCCGCGATGGAGCGCTTCGCCGCCGCCTACCCGTCGCTCTTTCTGACGGTGGAGATGAGCACGCGGGTCTTCGGCCGCATCCTGGCTTTTCACTGCGACGCGGCCCAGAAGGCGCGCTTCCTGGCTCCTCTTCTGGCCGGAAAGCTGGTGGGGGCGCTGGCGCTTTCGGAGGCCGCCATGAACGTGGAAAACGAGCCGCTTTCCACGGTGGCCGCGGCGGACGGCGCGGGCTTCCTGGTCTCGGGCGTGAAGAGCTACGTGGTGAACGCCGGAATAGCGGACGTCATCGCCGTGGCCTGCGGGATGGACGGCAAGGTGGGCTTCGCGCTTCTCGAGAAGGGCGCGGCGGGGTTGACGCTCACCGAGCCCTACGCGACGCTGGGGTTCGAGGGCGCGGTGATCGGCGGGCTCACCCTGGAGAACTGCCGGGTGGCCAAGGAGAACTTCCTGGGGCCATTCGACGCCAAGACCGCGCTTTCCGCCGTCCGCATGTTCGAGAATCAGGTGCTGACGGGCGCTGCGGTGGGCTCCATGAAGGCGGCCTTCGAGGCGGCCCGGAAGCACGCCAAGGAGCACAAGAGCGGCGGCAAGCCCGTCATCGCCTTTCAGGAGGTGGGTTTCAAGCTCGCAGAGATGCTGACCACCCTCCAGACCGCCGAGCTTCTCTCTCTCCGCGCCGCGTGGGTGGCCGAGACGAGCCCCAAGGAGGCCGAGGACCTGGCCCTGTGCGCCAAGGTGTTCTGCGCCGAGAGCGCCGAGAAGGTGGCCTCCGACGCGCTCCAGATACTCTCCGGCGCGGGTTACGTCACCCCCAACGCCGCCGAGCGGGCCTTCCGCAACGCCAAGTACGCGGGAATCGCCGGGACATCCACTGAGATCTGCCGCGTCAAGATCGGCGATTCGGAGCTTGGATACAGGTAGGCTGGCCTGATTTCGGAACCGAATCTGCGGGCAGGAGCGCGGAAGAGTAAAAAACCTCCACCTCATGCCTTCATGAATTGAAAGTTTTTAGGAGGGGAAGGAGGG
>JAKAGN010000460.1 GCA_021815525.1 Deltaproteobacteria bacterium | reverse complement strand
AACCTTTCCCCCGCCGAGATCCGCCGCCTGTTCGCGCACCTTTACGAGATGAACGGCGTTTTCTCCGATTACTACTTCGCGGACGAAAATTGCTCCCTGGGCCTCCTTTACCTGTTGGACGCGGCCCGGCCGGGCCTTCGCCTCGTGGACAAGGCCTCCTTCTGGGTGCTTCCCGTGGACACCGTGCGCCTCGTCCGGGCCTCGGGGCTCGCCGGGGAGCCGGTCTTGCGCCCGAGCCTCACGGAAAAGATCCGCAGAAGGGCCCGCGGCCTTTTGGGGCCCTCCCGCAGGCTCGCCCTTTCGGTGGCCAGGGGCCGGGCGGAGGCGGGAATAGTGCTGTCGGACAAGGGGATGACGGAGGCGGAGAAGGCGGAGGCGCTGGACCTGGCGGCCGAGGCCGCGGGCTACTTCTTGAGCGCCGGAAGCCTGGAAAAGGACCGGTACGTGCCGCGTTTCCGCGCGATACTTTCGGCCCGGAGCAGCCTTCCCACGCCCGAAAAGCCCGCCGGGGCCGAGGCCGCCGAGGTCCCGCCCGACGCGGGCCACCGGGCCTCGATGGTCTCCTTAGGGGCGGGCTCCGAGGAGGGCCGGGGATTCTGCGCGGTGTCGCTTCGGGCCGCGGGCCACGGCCTGATGGACCCGCGGGCGGGCTACCCGGCGGGAAGCCGCGTTGTGGTGGGGCAGGCGGATGTGGATATTTTCACCGACGGCAGCGGCGCGCGCCTTTTTCGCCTGGATTTGTTGGACATCCTCTCCCTCGCCCCCCGGGACGGCGTGTTCGCGCCGGTTTCCTGGGGCTTTTGGACGGGTTTCACGCGCGCCACGGATGAGGACGGCGGCTCGCCCCTGGTTTGGGGCCTCGCCATCGAAAAGGGCCTGTCCTGGGAGCTTCCGGCCATAGGCCTATGCTACATCCTGGCTGGGGCCGAGGCGGACGCCGGCTCCGGGCTCGCCCGCAGCCACGCGGTGGGCGTCACGGCGGAGGGGGGAGTCCTACGAAGCCTCGGAAAGCGCCTCACCCTCAATGTTTCCGCGCGCGCCGCCCATTTCGCGCTGGGGGACGTTCACGAACGGACGGATATTTCGGCCGGACTCTCGTTTTTCCCCACGCCCGGCGCGGCCCTTACGGCGGAGTTCGGAACCGGCTCCCAGCACGGCTTTTCCACTGCCCGGACGGCCCTTTCCTTCAAGGTCTATTTCTGATAAGTATACTACCCATGCGACGATTTATCATGATCTTCCTGGTGATCCTCATGGGTTGCGCGTCTCCCGGGCCGCCCACTGGAAAATCGGCCCCCGGCGGGAGCGGGGAGGACGTCCTTGTACCGCCCGGCGCGCTCTATCTCCTGGCCAAGAGCCGCTCCGAGACCTGCGAGACCTGCCGCAAGGAGATGGAGAAGGACGCCTTCGCGGAGCTTTCGAAAAGCCTCACCCCCGGGCGCCCTGTCAGGGGCGCCTTTCAGGTGGCGGTGACGCCCCGGGGAAGGCTCCTCACCCTTGCGGGGCTGCCGTCCTGGGTGTTCTTCCGGTTCCACACGAAGGCCAAGCACTGGGCGGGGGTGGAGGAAAAGGATTTCACGGACGAGGATGTGGCGCGGCGGCTCTTTGCGGCGGAAAACGAGGCCCGGTTCGCGGGCGAGGCGGTGTTGATCTTCTACCCCTACGCGGAAGGCCCCTCTTTCGAGTATGTACGGAAAAACGGCAGCCTCGAGATCGAGTGCCGGGTTACACGGATCAATCCCTACGTGGAGGAGCAGTGATTCCAGGGGCCGGCTTCGCAATCCTCCGCATGGCACGCAAAGCGCAAGGCATGTCGTAACGAAGATTCTCCGCCACCATTGAGCGGGCGTTTACCCTTAAAAATCCTTTACATTGGAATCTCTTGCCCTTAGTATGAGCGGTATTAAAAGATGTTTCGATGATACACGGGCATGTATTCTTTCCACCCCATGTCCGTAAAGCCCGCCGTGAATACCTCGTCCGAGCCGTGGCCGGACAAGCACAGCTTCGGAGAAAAGGCCCAACGACGTGTCCCAGGAAAAAAAATCACCCGCCGGGGCGGGCGGAAAACCCCGCGCCAGGGGGGGTATGCCGACCCAGCCCAAGGGCCGGGTGAGCCGGGAGCGGATTCTCAAGGCCGCGCGCACGGTGTTCGCCCGGAATCCCTACGCTTCCGCGAGCCTGCGGGCCATCGGAAAGGAGGGCGGCTTCGATCCGCCCCTGATCCACTATTATTTCTCGACAAAGGCTGACCTTTTCGACGCGGTGCTGCAGGAACTTTTGGCGGAGCTATACGAAAAGCAGCTTGCCTGGTACGAGGGCCTCGACATGTCGCGCCCCGGGGATGCGCTGGCCGTTTTTCTCGGCCGGGTGTTCGACTATTACGTTGAGCACACGGAGCCGTTCAGGATTCTTTTCATCAACATGGCGGTCCTGGACGGGACCCAGGACGTGCCGGGGCTTGCGCGCATCCCGGGCATATTCGGGGCCATGGCCGCGATGCTCCGCGAGCGGGCGCCGCTCCTTTCCGGCACCACCGAGGAGATCGCCTTCTTCGTTCACACCTTCGTGAACTTCCTCCTGCTCTACCTGGGCTCCGCGCCCTGCAAGGGGCTAGTCCTCAAGATGGACCCCCTTGGCCCCGAGTACCGGCGCTGGGTGATCGAGGCCATGAGCTACCTGTTTCTGCCGCTGATCGAAAAAGAGCTTTCTCCGCAGTAACCCTAGCGCCCATCACGCCCGCCCTGTCGTCATGGAAAAGCCCAGGTCGTAGGCCGTAAGGTTAACGGGCACCTTTTTTTCGTCCATGCCGGCGGCGATGGAGACGGCGAAGGTCTCGCGGTCGATGGGAAGCAGCCCGGTTCCCGCCAGCGCCCCCATCATTATGACGTTCCCCAGGATCGCCGCGCCCAGCTCCACGGCTTTATCCGTGGCGTCCACGAACCAGGACGAGGCCGACAGCTCCGAAACCCAGGTCCTCACGTTTTCGATGGTG
>JAKAGN010000459.1 GCA_021815525.1 Deltaproteobacteria bacterium | reverse complement strand
CGAAAAGGGTTTCCCCTCCCCCCGCGAATTTTTCCCTTAAACCTCCCCCAGCTTATCCATGAGGATCAGCACCTTCCTTGCGGCGTCCTGCTCGGCGGCCTTTTTGCTGCGGCCGCTGCCGAGGGCCGTCAGGGCGTTCGGCAGGTTGACGCGCATGACGAAGGTGCGCTTGTGGGAGGGCCCTGTGGAGGCCACCTCCTGGTAGCGGGGGGAGCCGAAGAAGAGGCGCTGGGACATCTCCTGGAGCCGGGTCTTGTGGTCGGTCCACACGGTTTCGCCGGGGTCAGGAATGAGGGGGGAGAATATCTCGCCGGCGAGCGTCAGGCAGGCCTCGTAGCCGCCGTCCAGGAATATGGCGCCGAAGACGGCCTCCAGGCAGTCGGCCAGGATGCCGTTCTTGTCGTAGCCCCGGGCCGCGGCCTCGCCCTTGGAAAGCACGATGTGGGGCCCCAGCTCGAGGCCGCGGGCTATTTCGGCGAGCCTTTCCTCGGATACCAGCAAGGCGCGCACCCGGGTCATGTGGCCCTCGTCCGCGTCGGGGAGGCGCTCCATTATGAGTTGGCCCACGGTGAGGCCCAGGACCGCGTCGCCGAGGAACTCCAGGCGCTGGTTGTCACGGGTGCCGGCGGGTGCGCCGTCGCCCAAGTGGGAGCTGTGGACGAGCGCCTCGGCGAGAAGCTCCCGCCGCGAGAATTGGTAGGAGAGGCGGGATTCCATATCCTCGAGCGGCGGCCGGACGAAGCCCCGGGCCATCCGCGAGCGGCGCGCCAGGTCCTCGTAGATGGAAAAGGGCACGAAGAAATCGCCCCGGCCGCTTCCAAGCGCTATTTCGGGCTTGGCCTTGCCGTGGAAATCCGTGCCGCCGGTCACGCAGAGGTTGTGCTCCGCGGCCAGGGCCTTGAAGCGTTCCATCGTCTCGGGGGAGTGGGAGGGGTAGACGGCCTCGATGCCGGAAAGGCCCAGGCCCGCAAGGTGCGCCAGGAACCTTCCGAGGGTCTCGGGGTCCATGCCGAGGCTGGCCGGGTGTGCCAGCACCGCGAGTCCGCCCGCCCCGGTGATGGCGGTCATGGCCTCGTCCGCGGGAAGCCGAAACTTTTCCACGTAGGCGGCGGCGCCCTGGCCGAGAAAGTCGCGGAAGGCCTCCTCCAGGCCGGCCGAGACCCCCAGCCGCACGAGGGCGCGGGCGAAGTGGGGCCGTCCGATCTGTCCGCCCCGGGCGAGGCTCGCCACGTCTTCCCATTCGATGGGAATGCCGAGCCGCTGGAGGCGTTCGAGAATCCGGGGGTTGCGCTCCCTCCGGGCGTTGCGGGCCCGTTCCAGGGCCGCGGCAAGGACCGGGGAATCCGGGTCGATGAAGTATCCCAGAAGGTGGAAGGTGCCGGAGGCGGGGAAGGGATGGGGCGGCTCCGCCGAAAGCTCCACTCCGGGCACGAAGGCGAGGGATGGGGGGATTTCGAGGCCCAGCAGGGTTTTTACCCCGGAGACCGTGTCGTGATCGGTCAGGGCCAGGGCGCGAAGCGAAATCCTCTCGGCCTCCGCGAGAATTTCGGCCGGGGAGAACGAGCCGTCGGACGCGGTGGAATGGACGTGAAGGTCCACCCCGCCGTTCATTTCCTCAAATGCCAAGAGCCTTCTCCATGGCCTCCTGCTTTGTCTTGCACTCGATGCACTGGGTGGTGACGGGGCGGGCTTTCAGGCGCGCGATGGAGATGTCCTCGCCGCACTCCTCGCACACGCCGAAGGTTCCATTGTCGATGCGCTCCAGAGCCTTCTTGACCTTTTTGATGAGCTTGCTCTCCCGATCCCGGATCCTCAGGATGAAGTTGCGGTCCGTTTCGGCGGAGGCGCGGTCGGTGGGGTCTGGAAAGCTTTCCTTCTGAACGCTCATGCCGGAGACTGTGTCGCCGGCCTGGTGCAGGAGGTCCTGGAGCTGTGCGTTCAAAAGCTTCCTGAATTCTTCGAGGTCTTTTTTCTTCATGGTTCACCTCGGGGTGGGGGTTGCTGGAACACCAAGTACAAGGGGTTAAGATTAATGCCCGAAACGGCGATTGTAAAGAAAAAAAATCATGGGAAACGGGCCCTGAAAGGCGTTGCCCGGGCCGGCGCATTTTTGCTATCTTACTATCTTAAGCCTCCGGCAAGAAAGGTTTTTTCATGAACGCGACCCCGAAAGCGCCCCGAGTGACCATAGGCGTTCCCGTCTTCAACGAGGAGGCCTTCCTTGGGGAGGCCCTCGAAAGCCTCATGGCCCAGGATCATCCGAACCTTTTGATCGTCATTTCCGACAACGGCTCCACCGACCGCACCCCGGACATCGCAAGGGCCGCGGCCGCCGCCGATCCACGGGTGGTCTTTACCCGCTTCCCCGAAAACCGGGGCATACTCGCCAATTACACAAAGGTGCTGGACCTGGCCCAGGGGGACTACATAGCATGGGCCTCGGGGCACGACCTTTGGTCCGAAAACTTCGTTTCCGAGTGCGCGGCGCTTCTCGAAAGCCACCCCAAGGCGGCCCTGGCCTTCGCCACCTCCCGCTGGATCGACACGGAAGGGCGCGCCCTCCCGAAGGAGTACGGCTGGACCGACACCCGCGGCATGGACGTCATCGCCCGCTTTTTCGCCGTCCTGTGGGGAAACGTCCACCCCATCTTCGGGCTCGTGCGCCTCTCCTACGTCCGCGAGCTGCCGCGTCTTCCATCCTCGGTGGGCGCGGACCTCATCTTTCTTTGCGAAATGGCCCTGAGGGGCGACCTCCTCCACGCGCCCGGCGCGCTGGTCATGCGGCGGCAGGTCCGCAGGGCCGAGTCCCACAACGAGCGCATGAACCGCTACCGGAGAAAGGACATGGGCCTCGCGGCCTCCCCGCTGGCGCGTATCTTCCCCGCCCTGGGGCTTCCCGTGGAGCTTGTCCGCACGGTTCTTGGCTCGCGCCTTGCCGCCTCCGACAAGGCCGCCATCCTCGCGGCCCTCGCGGCGGCCTTTCCCTCCCGCTACCTCGCC
>JAKAGN010000458.1 GCA_021815525.1 Deltaproteobacteria bacterium | reverse complement strand
AAGCTGGTCCTGGGCGTTGCCGTGGACGCGTATGGTCATGCCGTCGATGCCCGAGGCCATGTAGTCGCCGCAGGAGCCGTACACGTCGAACTCCACGTCGTCCGTGTCGGGCCCCATGCCGCAGCCAAGGAAGCGCTGGCCCCGGTAGCCGTAGCAGATGAACTTGCGCCAGCCCATGGCGTGCGCCGCCACCTGGAGGCGCGCGTCGCACTCGTCGCCCTCGGGCTCGAAACCAGCGGCGTTTATGACCAGGACCGCGTCGGGCCGGTGCGGGGCCGCGAGCTTGCCGCGGGTTTCCAGGGTCACGAGCCGGTAGCGGCCGTCGCCCGTAGCTCCCATGGGGGTCATGGCGCCGAAGATGTCTTTTAAGGCGCCGCGAACGATGTGGAGCACAGAGCGGCGCTTCAGGGAACCCGTGGGAAAGCGCCGGTCGTTCACAAGCGTTAAGGCCGCGATCACGGCGGCCTTCTTGGGGTCGTCCTGGGCCGCGATGCCGGTCAGGGTCTCGCAGGCAAACCTAAGATCGTCGAATGTGCCGGAGCCGATCTTCTCCATCAAAAAGGCCGCGAGCGCCTCCGCGTCCCCGGAAAGCTCCGCAAGGCGCGCCGCAAGTCCGCCTGCGTCCGCCGGGGCCGAGAAGGGCCTGGAGAGGTCGCAGGCCGCCTGGCCGCCGGGAATCGTGACGGAGTGCCCGAACTTGTCGGCGCAGGAAAGCCTTTTTTCGCCGGGCCTATCCGGGTCGTCCGAAACCGAGAACACGAAGGCCCCGCCGTCGGTGTGGCTTCCGCCGCGGGCGTTCCAGTACCTGTCGGCCACCGGGCACACGCGCGGGTCCTCGGCCGAAAGGCTTGCCAGGGTCGCGTCCAGGGCCTGCTTTTCCGAGCACACCAGGCCCACCTGGACCTCCCCGTCGTGGAGGGCGAAGACCTGGGGCCGCAGCATGGCCGTGTCGGTGATGCCTATCAGCTGAAACTCGCCCTTGGCCAGGTTGTTCCGGGCGATGATGAAGAACCAGGGCCCGTCCGGCGAGCCGTGGATGTGCATGGAGCTTAAGAGCTTGTAGACCTTCTGCCTGTCCTCGGGAAGCGAGTCGAAGTCCATCTCGGTCGTCGGGGCCAGGGCCTCTATGACGTACTCTAAGGGGTAGCCGTAGACCCGGTTCAGCTGGTCGAACATCAAAACCGCAACCTCGGTGTCCGTGAGGAAGTTGGGGTGGATGTTCTTCTGACGGAGGTGCTCGCACACCGAGTGGTAGTTGGCGAAGTCGCCGTTGTGGACCAGGGCCACGTCCGGCCCCATGAAGGGGTGCGCGCCGGCCGGGTGCCACACGCGGCCCTTGGTGGGGTAGCGCTGGTGGGCGATCCAGATGTGGGCGCGGACGTCGTCCAAGCGGTAGTACTGGGCCACCTCCTCGGCGTAACCCACGATCTTTAGGATCATGATGTTGCGGCCCTGGCTCATTATGAAAGCCGATTTTTCGCCCTGGGCGTCGTAGAAGGCCTTGTTGAAGCGGATGGTGTTCCGCCAGAGGCACTCGTTTTCCACCTTGTCGGCGGAAAATTGGGTGAGCTTGTTCTTGTCGGCGAACTCCGAAAGAACATCGGGCTTCACCCGCACGAAGTAGCGCCAGACGTCCGGGGGCCTCACCTCCAGGCCCGGGATTTCGCGGTAATCGTCCAGGGTGGGGATTTGGGAGGCCGCCAGAACGTCGCAGACGGGAAAGAGCCCCTCCTCCTCGGCCCTCTTGCGGGCGGCGATGTCGAGGTAGGCCACCTGGACCAGAAAGGAGTTATCGAGGATCTCGCGCGTTACGCCCAGATCCTCTGCCACCATGCCGGCCGCCGCGATGCCGCCGCCCTTGCCGTTTCCCCGGTTGTGCATGAGCCGGCTGGGCTCGAATATGTGCTTGCCGCCCACGGGCTTGGAGCAAGCGAAGCCCGTGACGCCGCAGCCGCCCTCCTCGGCGTCCTTGGCCCGCATGGGGGGAAGCTCCGAGGGGTTCATGCGGCGCCTTGCAAGGGAAAGGCTTTCGGCGAAGGAGAGGCTTTTCATGACGCAATTAGATCCTTGTCGTGATGGCCTTGTTACAAGGCCATCACCCGGTCGAGCGCGGTTAAGCGCCGACCGGGGGTAGGGGTGGAACCATCCGAATTCACTTCGGATGGCGGGGGAGGGGAAGCCCTCCCCCGTCCCGCGAAAAGTCGATTTCGACTTTTTGCGGGATCATGAATGGTAATCGAGATGCATGAGGCAGTCGCTCCTGCCCACCAGTTCCCGGATGTCTTTCATCCCCAGCCGCGCCAGAATCTTGCACAGCTCAATGCGCCAGGCCGCGAAGAGGTTCACCAGGCGCTTGGTGGCCCAGTCCACGTCGATCAGGGCCGAAAGCTCCGGGTCCGTGGAGGCTATCCCGCGCGCGCAGCCGCGGCCCGACTCGCAGTAGGAGCAGCGGATGCACTCCAAGGCCACCATCTCGCAGGTTCCCACCACCACTCCGTCCGCGCCCAGCGCGATGGCCTTGGCCACGTCGGCGGCGGTTCTTATGCCCCCGGAGGCGATCACCGTGACGGCGTCGCGGATGCCCTCGTCCTTCAGGAAGTTGTGGACCTTCACTATGCCGTACTCGATGGGCATGGCGATGTTCTTCTTGGCGATGTCCGGGGCCGCGCCCGTGCCGCCGTAGGAGCCGTCCAGGTGCACCACGTGGGCCCCGGCGTAGTAGGAGCCCACCGCCACCATGTCCACGTCCGTGGGGGTGGAGACCTTCACGGAGACGATGGCGCGCGGGTTGACCTCCTTGATCCAATCGAGGTGCTTCTTGTGGTCCTCCACCGAGTAGACCGAGTGGAAGGGGAAGGGCGAGAAGAGCGAGGTGCCCGGCACCGCCTCCCGCATCCTGGCCACCTTGGGGGTGACCTTGTCGCCAAGAAGATGGCCGCCAAGGCCCGGCTTCGCGCCCTGGGCGTACTTGAACTCCACCATGCGCACCCGCTGGATGGTC
>JAKAGN010000457.1 GCA_021815525.1 Deltaproteobacteria bacterium | reverse complement strand
CCTTTTCCTAAAAAGTTCAAATTGTTGGCGGCAGCCTCCTTAAACGCCAGGCTCACGAAAGGGACGGATTCCATGATCGTCAGGCTTCCAAGGCTCATATGGCACGGGAACACGTTTCTGGAAGCGGACTTTCCCGATTTCTGGGATCTTACGCTCTGCCCCATGGAGGGCGCGGAGGCCCCGGCTCTCTCGCCGGAAAAGATAAGGGAAGCCGTGCGGAATCCCGTTGGATCGCCGAGACTCGCGGAGCTGGCCCGCGGAAAAAAGCGCGTGGTGATCCTCTTCGACGACATGACCCGCCCCACCAGGGCCTACGAAATCCTCCCGGCCGTGCTGGAGGAGCTAAAGGAGGCGGAAGTGAAGGACGAGGCCGTCACCTTCGTCTGCTCCCTTGGCACCCACGGGGCCCTCACCTTCGCGGATTTCCGGAAGAAGCTGGGAAGCGAGGTCATCGAGCGCTTCCGGGTATTTAACCACAACATCTACGAAAATTGCATGGAGGTGGGCGTCACTAGCCGGGGCACGCGGCTTTCCATCAACCGGGAGGCGGCCGGGGCGGACCTTCTCGTGGGCATAGGCTGCGTCACGGCCCACGCCCAGGCCGGGTTTTCCGGCGGCGGCAAGATAATACTCCCGGGGATCGCCCACATAGACTCCATCACCCACTACCACTTGGACGTCGAAGCCTCCGCCCGCCACACCACGGGCCTTGGGATGCACGAGGGCAACGTGATGCGGCAGGACATCGAGGAGGCCGCCAAAATGACGGGCCTGAAGTTTTTGGTGAACGTGCTGGTGAACGGCCGGGGCGAGACAAGCTCCCTCTACGCGGGCGCGCCTGCGGCGGTCCACAAGGCCGCGGTCGATGAGGCCAAGAGCCACTACGCCACGCGGCCGCTGCCATCCGGCATGGACTTCGTGGTGTCCAACGCCTTCGCCAAGCCGGGTGAAATGGCCATCGCGGTGCTCCTTGGGGTGCTGGCGCTGAAAAACCTCGCGGGCACGGTGGCCGTCATCGCCGAGTCCCCCGAGGGCCAGGTGCCCCACTACCTTTTAGGCCGCTTCGGCCGCGACTACGGCGGCCGCCAGTACCCGGTCTCGGCGATCCCGCCGTCCATCGATCTCGTCATCCAGGCGCCCTTTTACGACCGCAGCTTCGCCGACTGGTTCGCTAACCCCGAGGCCGTAAGCTTCACCCGTTCCTGGCCCGAGACCCGGGCGCTTTTGGAATCCCGCTTCGGCGCGGGCGCAAGGGGAGCAGTCATCCCCAACGCCACCATGCAGTACTATCGGTTCAGCGCATGAAGATTTTGGTGGCCATAAAGGAGGTCCCGGACGGCGAGGGCGGCTTCCGCATCAACGAGGCCGACGCCCACGCCCTGGAGACGGCCCTTTGCCTGAAGGACGCCGGGTGCGGGCGGGTCGTCGCGGTGACGGCCGGGCCCGAGCGGGCCGTGGCGATCCTCACCCGGGCCCTTGCCCTGGGCGCGGACCGGGCCGTTTTCCTTTCCGCCGGAGGCGCGCCACCGCCCTCGGGGCTCGTGCTGGCCCGGGCGCTTGCCGGTATCGTCCGGGAGGAGGCGCCGGATCTCATACTGTGCGGCGTGGCCTCCGGGGACAACGGCAGCGGCCGCGTGGGGCCCATGCTGGCGGCGCTCCTCGATTTTCCCTGGACCGGCTGCGTGACGGACCTGCGCCTTTGCCCCGGCGGGCGCTCGGTCAGGGCCGTTCGGGAGGTGGAGGGCGGAAAGCGCCTCGCCTTTACGATGGACCTTCCGGCCCTGGCCACCATCCAGACCAGCGCCCGAACGTTGCGCTACCCGACCCTTTCCAGGATGCTTGCGGCCAACAAGGCGGAAATACCAAGGCTTGACATCGCCTCGCTTTGCCCGGGAGAGCCGCTGGAGGAAATCCTCTCCGCCGATCCGCCCGCCCGGCGGCCCGCGGGCGAGATGCTTTCGGGCGCGGCCCCGGAAAAGGCGGAGCGGCTTGCGGCCATACTCCGGGAAAGGGGCTTCCTGTGAGCGATCGCGGTGAAATAGCGGCCCTTCTTTTGGCCGACGTGAAGGACGGCGTCCCGGCCGAGTCCAACCGCGACGCCCTGGGCCTCGCCCTGGCCCTGAGTTTTCCCCGCGAGCTGATCCGGGTGGCGGTCCTTGCGGAGGACGCCCTGTCGTCTGCCCGGAAATGCTCGGAAATGCTGGGCGCGGACGTACTGTCCGTATCGGGGGAGGGGCTTTCGCCTTACAGCGGCCCGGCCTTCCTTGCGGCGCTCACCGACATGGCGGAAAGGCTTACGCCACGCTTCATGATCCTTCCCCACTCGTCCTTGGGCATGGACCTCGCCCCGGCCCTGGCGGCGAGGCTTTCGGCCGCGTGCGTCACCGGGGTGAGCCGGGTGGAAGACGCGGGCCTTGGCCCGGTGCTGGCGCGGGTCTCGGCGGACGGCGGGCGCGAGGAGATCATCAGGCCGCTATCGGCCCTAACCGTTTTAACGGCGCTTCCGGGAAGCTTTCCCGTGGAGGCCCCGGAAAAACCGGGCGCGGTGAGCGAGATCGCGCGCCCCGTCCTTCCTCCGGCCGGGGTCCGCTTTTTGGGCTGCGAGGAGGGCCCGGCGGCCGACTTGGCCCTTGCCGCGGCCGACGTTATCGTGTGCGCCGGGCGCGGGGTGGGCTCGCCCGAAAACCTGGCCCTGGTGGAGGAGCTGGCGGGCCTTTTTCCGCGCTCGGCCGTGGCGGGCTCGCGGCCCGTGTGCGACGCGGGCTGGCTTCCGGCGAACCGCCAGGTGGGGGTGACGGGCGCCACGGTGGCCCCCCGCCTCTACATCGCCTGCGGGGTTTCCGGGGCGTTCCAGCACCTTGCCGGGATGAGCGGCGCAAAAACCATCGTGGCCGTGAACCGCGACCCCTCGGCCCCCATCTTCTCCGCGGCCCACGTGGGCGTCGCGGAGGACCTCGTCACCTTCATTCCCCTTTTGATTGACGCCCTCAAAAAGTAGTATA
>JAKAGN010000456.1 GCA_021815525.1 Deltaproteobacteria bacterium | reverse complement strand
GTCTCCACGGTGCGGAAAAAAAGCGCCCGCTCCTCGTCGGTGACGCCGTCCGGGACGCTCATCTCCACCGGCGGCTGGCCCTTAGTCCGCACCCCCCACCCCTTCCTGAAAATCGGAAAAAAGACCTCTTGTCCTTCGGGCCCCGGCAACGAGTTGCCGGGGCCACCCACTCGTATTCCTTTGCCCGCCCATCCAGTAGCTCGATGAAAAGAGGCCGGTCACAAGCGATGAGCCGCAAGGCGCGCAAGTCGAAACGCAACACCACCGCGGATCGCGCTTTCGATCCGTCCGAAGCCCAAGCCTGGCTAAAAACGATGAAATGCAAGGAACGCGAAAAGCCAACGAGGGAGCGTACTTTTCGTACGTGACCGAGCTTGGCTTTGAAGCGTGACACAGCAGTTCGCGTTTTTAGTCAGGCGCTCATTCATCTAAGCCGAAGGCCGTGTGCAGGGCCCGCGTGGCCTGGTCGGCGAACTTTTCCTCTATGGCGCAGGTGATGCGTATTTCGGAGGTGGAGATCATCATGATGTTCACGCCGTTTTCGGCCAGGGTCTCGAACATCTTGGCGGCCACGCCCCGGTTGGTGCGCATCCCCACGCCCGTTATGGAAACCGTGGCGATGTTCTCGTCGCCGGCCACGGACTCGGCGCCTATGGCGGAGGCCACCTTCTTGACCACCTCGAGGGTGCGCTTGTAGTCGGCCCTCGGCACCGTGAAGGTGATGTCCGTGAGGTTCCCGGAGCGGGTGTTCTGGATGATCATGTCGACGGAGACGCCTATCTCGGCCACGGCCGCGAAAAGCTTGGAGGCCACGCCGGGCTGGTCGGGCACCTTCGTTATGGTGACCCGGGCTTCCTTCTTGGAGGAGGTCACGCCCGCCACCACAGTCCGTTCCATATCCTGGTTTTCGCTCACGATCATGGTTCCTTCCTCTTCGCAAAACGACGAGCGCACATGCACCGGCACGTTGAATTTCTTGGCGAACTCCACCGAGCGTATCTGGAGCACCTTGGCCCCGTGGTCGGCCATCTCCAGCATCACGTCGTGGGTCACGGTTTTCAGCATCCGGGCCTTGGGGACCACGTTGGGGTCGGCGGTGTAGACGCCCTTGACGTCCGTGTATATCTCGCACACGTCCGCGCCCACGGCCGCGGCCACCGCCACCGCCGAGGTGTCCGAGCCGCCCCGGCCCAGGGTGGTGACGTTACCCTTGGGGTCCACGCCCTGGAAGCCCGCCACGATCACGATGGTCTTTTGGGCTAAAAGCGCCTTCATGCGATCGGGGTTTATGGTGACGATCCGGGCGTTGCTCCAGCTCGAGTCCGTCTTGATCTCTGCCTGGAAGCCTAAGAGCGACTGGGCCTTGTAGCCCAGGTTCTTCAGGGCTATGGCCAGAAGCGCCACGGTCTGCTGCTCGCCGGTGGCCACGAGGACGTCCAGCTCCCGGCGGTCGGGCGTATCGGTGATGACCTCGGCCATCTGGAGCAAATGGTCGGTGACGCCGCTCATGGCCGAAAGCACCACCACGAGGTCGTGGCCCTTGTCGTAAGTGTCGGCCACGCGGCGCGCCACCTTCTGGATGCGGACCAGGTCCCCGACGGACGTTCCGCCGTATTTTTGCACGATGAGACTCATGGTATGACCTCTTCTCTCAGGGAATCGGAAAATGGAAGGCGCTTTAGCAGATCGAGGGGCCCTTGTCCAGAGGCCGAGAAAAAAAGCGCGCGGCGGGATTCCGAAAGAACCTCGAAGCGCACCGTGAGCCCGGCCTCGAAGAGCAGCGCCGGCTGAGCGTCCGCCCATTCCACGGCTATGACCGCGTCCTCGCCCGCCGCGTCGAAAAGCCCCAGGCTTTCGAGGTCATTTTCGCCCGCCACTCTGTAGAGGTCCGCGTGCACGAAGGGAACCCGGCCGGGGTAGACGTTCACCAGCGTAAAGGTGGGGCTTGTGACCGGGACGTCCGGCGGCACGCCGAGGCCTTCGGCCAGACCCTTGGCGAAGCAGGTCTTACCGGCCCCCAGGCCGCCCACCAGGGCGATCAGGGTTCCGGGCGGGACCACCTGGCCCAGCGCGCGGCCCAGCTCGCGGGTTTCGGCCGGGCAAGCGGTCACGATGGAGGGGCGCATCATGGCTTGGGCCCGCCATCGGGGTGGGGCGCAAGGCAGCGGGAGACGGCCCGGGGCAGGGCGTCTGCGACCTCGGAAGCCAGGTAACCCACTGGGCTTCCGCCCGCCGCCAGGATGTCGGCTGAAAGACCATGCAGGTATGCGCCCAGCGTGGCGGCCTCGTCGGGGCCGTAGCCCTGGACCAGGAGCGCGCCGGTGACGCCCGTGAGCACGTCGCCCATGCCGCCCGAGGCCATGCCTGGGTTGCCGGAGGCCACGATCCCCGCGCGGCCGTCCGGCGAGGCGGAAACCGTGTGCGCGCCTTTAAGCACCAGCCATACGCCGTGGGTTTCGGAAAAGGCGCGGGCGCTTCCTATGCGGTCGGCCTGGATTTCGGCCGTGGAACGGCCGGAAAGGCGCGACATTTCCCCGGGGTGCGGCGTGAGAATCACTGCGGAGCGGGCGTTTTTAAGGAGGGATGCGTCCCAGGCCAGGGCGTTTAAGGCGTCGGCGTCCGCCACCACGGGAACCGGGCTTTCCACCACGAGGCGCCGCACGAGCCGCACGGTTTCGGGGTCGGTCCCCATGCCCGGCCCCAGGGCAAGGGCGCGTTTTCCTTCCAAAAGCCTCATCACGGGCTCGAAGGCGGCCTCGGAAAGCCCGCCGGATGAGCTTGCCGGAAGCGCTTCCGTCATGGCCTCGGTCACGCGGCCCTCCAGCACGCCCGAGACCGTTGTGGGCGCGGCGAGGGTCACGAGCCCGGCCCCTGCGCGGAGCGCGGCGTGGGAGGCCATGAAGGCCGCGCCGGTTTTTCCCGGCGAGCCCGCCACCACCAGGAGGTGCCCGGCGTCGCCCTTGTGGGCCGTGGGCTTGCGGGGCTTCAATATCCCCCGCGCCCA